>JBDGTJ010000040.1:0-3277 GCA_042216925.1 Halobacteriaceae archaeon | reverse complement strand
CCTCCAGGCCGAGGTCGGGGCCTGGAGTGAACGGAACTTCGGGGCCCAACCCGTCGCGAACCCGGTGTTGGGCGTCGTCGAGGAGTACGGCGAACTCCTCGTCGCCGAGGAGGAGGCGGCGACCATGGACGCGATCGGGGATCTGATCATCTACCTTGCCGACGTCTGTCACCGCCGCGGCCTCGACCTCGAGGCCGCCCACAATGCGAACAGCGATGTGGGCCTGGATCCCATCCCGGGGATCGGGGCTGGGGTGGCGCGATTGTGTCGGTCGGTGCTGAAACGACGGCAGGGCGTGCGGTTAGACGAGGACCGGATCGGGGACGAGGCCGAACGCCAGGCGATCGCCGAGGTCCTCGCCGCCCTCGAGGCCTTGGTCGCCGACCGCGACTACGGGCTCGAGGACTGCATCGACGTGGCCTGGGAGCAGGAGGTCCGCCACCGGGACTGGAGAACCACCGACTAGGGGAGCGCGGCCTCGATCAGGTCGCGGGTGCGGCCTTCCTCGAAGGGGGAGACGACGGTGCCGTCGATCTCGAGTTGTGGGGTGCCCGTCACCCCGACGGTGCGGGCGACCTCGTCGGTGGCGGCCAGGGCCGCGGCGTAGGCGTTGGTCTGGACGGCCTCTCGCACTGCAGCGGGGGTGGAGACGCCGGCGGCCTCCGCGAACGCGACGAGGCGGTCGGCAGTGGCCCACCGTTCGTCGGCGGGGGGTTGGTTGGCCATCACCTGTTCGTGGTAGGCCCAGTAGGCCTCCGGATCGTTGTTCCACACCGCCAGGCCCGCGTGGCCGGCCGCCGGGGCATCCGGCCCGAGGAACGGGTCGCCCTCGTAGTAGGCGAGATCCCGGAACACGAGCCGGACGTCCCCGGGGTCGACGTAGTCGGTGATCAACTCGCCGAGGAACCCGGTGCTGAAGGTGCCACAGTGGGGGCACTTCCAGCTGCCGTAGTACGTGACCTCCAGGGGTGCATCCGCAGTCCCGGCGACGGCGTACCGATAGTCGCCCGGTCGGTCGGGGAGGGGTGCCGACGTCACCGCGGCCGAGGGCGCGGTGGCGCCACCGTCGAGGCTGGTGTAGAGGCCGTAGCCGACGCCGGCGGCCAGGGTCACGCCGGCGCCGGTGAGCAATGCCCGGCGCCCGATCTCGGCGCGGTCCGATGACTCCTGCATGGCTTGGCCTACGGGGTGGAGACGGGTAAGGCGTGTGTCACGGTGATTCGCTGGTCTCCAAGGAGAACTCCGCGGTGGGGTAGGCGACACAGGTGAGCATGTACCCCTGCTCGATCTCCTCATCGGAGAGGACCTCGTTGTTGCTCATCCGCATCACCTCGCTGGCATCGGATCCGTCGGCGACGCGGCCCGCACACGAGAGACACTGGCCCTCCCGACACGCATACGGGAGGTCCCAGCCCTCGTCCTCGCCGGCCTCGAGCAGCGTCTCGTTGTTGGCGACGTCGAGGGTGTCGCCTTCCTTGACGTACTCGACGTCGAAGGTCTCGACCTCGTCCTCGGGGATCGCCGCGGGATCGAAGCCCGTCTCCTCCTCGGCCTCCTCGCCCTCGCCGAGTTCGCCCTCGGCCTCGCCGCCGGCCGCGGGGATAGCGCCCCCACCGCCGCCGGGGGCGCGGTTCATCGGCTCCGGGAACGCCGTCTCCGGCACCGACTCCGCCCGTTGGTCCAGGACGCGCTGGGCGATGTCCTCGGGTGCCGACCGCGGCGCCCCACCGACGAGGTGGGTGGCCACGAGGATGGCGATGAGGAGGACGCCGAGACCGAGGCCCAGTGGGTCGACCATACCAGACGGCTTCGGCGAGGGTGTGTATCAGCGTTTCCCTTTCCCCGAGACCAGAACCGCTTTCCACCAGCCTCCCACTCGCTCGGGCATGGACGAGGACCATCGCGTCGTGGATGCCTACGACGCGATCGCCGAGGAGTACGCGACCGAGACCGAGGCCAGTGCGTACAACGCCCACCATGCCTTCCCCGGGACCACCAGCCTCGTCCCCGACACCACGGGCCACGTCCTCGATGCCGGATGTGGCACCGGCCAGTACACCACCTGGCTCCGCGACCAGGGGTTTGCGGTCACGGGCATCGACGCCAGTCGGGAGATGCTCGCCCACGCCACCGACCGGGTCACCGACGTCGACGTCTGCCAGGCCGACCTCGGGACCGACCTCCCGTTCACCGACGACAGCTTCGATGGTGTGCTCAGCGCTCTCGTGTTGAACTACCTCCGGGACTGGGACCCCATCTTCGAGGAGTTCGCCCGCGTCCTCCGACCCGGTGGCTTCCTCGTGGTCTGTGTCACCCACCCATTCGACGAGTTCCCGTTGGCCGAGGCGGAGTCCTACTTCGAGGTCGGGGCCCGCACCAAGGAGTGGAGTGTCGACATCCCCTACTATCGCCGCCCGCTCACCGCCGTCCTCAACCCCGTCCTCGACGCCGGGTTCGCCCTCGATGAACTCGGGGAACCCGAACCCACCGAGCGGTTCCGGGAGCTGTGCCCGGACCGCTACGAGAAAGAATCCCGCCACCCCGTGTTCCTGGCGTTCCGGGCCACCCTGCCCGACGCCTAATCGTCGACGCGGGGCAGGGCCACGGTGATGGTGGTGCCCTCGGGCCCGGTGTCGGTGACGGTGATGTCGCCGTCGTACCGGTCGACGAGCCGGGCGACGATCGTCAACCCGAGCCCGTGGTCGCTGTCCCGGTCGGGCACCGGATCGAAGAGGTCATCGCGCATCCCCGCGGGGATGCCGGGGCCGTTGTCCGCGATGGCGACCCTGACCGTCGACGCCGTGACCTCGCAGTCGATGGTGACGCGGGGCGGGTCGCTGTCGTTGTGCTCGACGGCGTTGGCCACCAGATTCGAGAACAGCCGGTGTAACATGTCGTCCCCGGCCACCCGCACCCCCTCGGGGGCGTCCACCTCGATGACGGCGTCGTCGAACCGGTCGGTGATGGCCTCCCGGGTCTCCCGGAGGACACTCGCCAGCTCCATGGGGGTGCGGTCCTCGTCGTCCTCGGTCGCCGACAACAGGACGCGGACGTCGGTGATGACGCTGGTGAGTTCCTCGGTCTGGCGCTGGATGGTCTCGATCCGCTCCTGGAGGTCGGGGTCGGTGAGCTCCTCTTCGATGAGTTCGGCGTACCCGCCGACGACGTTGGCGGTGTTCAGGACCTCGTGGCGCAACACCGCGTTCAGGTACTCGAGGAGCTCCCGTTGCTTGCGGGCCTCGGTGGCGCGGGCGGCCGCGCGTTCGGCCTCGATCGC
>JBDGTJ010000015.1:0-5311 GCA_042216925.1 Halobacteriaceae archaeon | reverse complement strand
GTCACCGGCGTTCGCGGTGACGGTCGCGGTGAACGTCGACCCGGTCTGGACTTCACTCGGCGCGCTCACCGAGAGGTCGAGTGCCCGGACGGTGATGGTGTTGTCACCGGCACCATCATCCTGGTCACGGTCTTGGTCGATGTAGTACGTGCCTGCGGTCTTCCCCGCGGTCGTGAACACGTACAGTTCGCTCGTGGGACCGGTGGAGCCCTGGAAGAAGTAGCCGCCACCGGTCGTGATATCGAAGGTGTACCCCTCGTCGTCGAAGTCGACGGCGACGACCGATCCCTTGAAGGCGGTGATGTTCGTCGAACTCCCGACTTCGAGGGTGGCATCCGTCTCGCGGACGTCAACCGTCGCACCCGAGATGACGTTGCCGGCCGTGTCCTCGATGTCGGGGGTGACGACCGTGATGTCACCGCTGTAGGCCTGCTCGAGTTGGAGTTCCATCTGCCCACCGTCCTCGGTGAGGTCGGTGCTGGTCAGTGTCTCGACGAGGGTGCCATCGACGTACACCTCGAAGGGGCCACTCGTCGCGTTCGCATCATCGAGGTCTTCGCTGTATGCGAGTTCGATGGCGAAGTCGTTCGACCCTTCCTCGTAGTATGTCGCCTTGACGATCGTCGGGGCGGTGTTGTCGATCACGAGGGAGGCACTGTCCTGGCCGGTGACGTCAGTGCCGTCCGTGACGTTGACGCCCTCGACGACGTGGACGAGGTAGGTGCCCTCGGCGAGTCCCGACGTGTTGAGGGCGCCGACCGTGATGCCGGACCCACCGTCGGTGTACGAACTGGTCGATACCTTCGGTTCGCCCGTGTCCCAGGCGCCGTTCCCGTTGGCGTCGAGGACCGCGGTGAAGTTCGTCTGTCCTGTCGTATCATCGTCGTTCGTCGTGACGGTCACGTCGGTACCTGCCGATACCGAGGCATCGGACAGGCCCACGCTGGTGGCATCTGCTCCCACAGATCCACCGAATGCGACGGTCCCCGCCAGTACGGAGAGCACCACCAGCACCGCGAGTGTGACGCCACGAATCTCGTCTGTTTGCCGTGTCATGGTTTGTGTTGCCGGTCGATCGGAGACAGCAGCCAACCCCCAGCACCATCCCTCACCTCGTCGTCGCTGCCTCCAATTCGTGTAGGGGTAACTGAACGGTCACAAGTTGAGTATAAGATTATTCGGGTGAGTTTCACTCGATTGACTCGGTAAGAATCGGGGAGTGGAGTCGGTTGGTGACCGTTTCCATCAACGATGAAGAACGTTCGACCGGGTGGGTCGGGACTGCGACGGTGAGTGAGTGGATCACGGGGCAGCGGTTGGGAGGCGGTCGCGGTCGTGGGGCGCCTCGAAGTCCGGGTCGGGGCCGATCGGGGTGATCTCGTCCTGGTAGTACCCCTGGTCTGTGATGTGGTCCATGCGCACCGTCTCGGCGACACCAGGGGTCTGGTAGAGGTCCCTGAGATACGGCCAGAGATTGTCGTAGTCGGTGATGGGCCGCCGGTTGCACTTGAAGGCGGTGTGGTAGCACTCGTCGAACCGGACCAGTGTCGGAAACAGGCGGAGGTCGGCGAGGGTCAACCGGTCGCCGGCGAGGTACCGCTGGTCGGCGAGGACCACGTCCCAGTGGTCGAGGGCATCGAAGAGGTCCGTGACGGCGTCGTCGTAGGCTGACTGACTGTCGGCGAACCCGGCGCGGTAGACACCGTTGTTGATCGGGGCGTAGATCGCGTCGATGATCCGGTCAATCTCGGTGCGGTACCCAGCGGGATAGAGGTCGACGCCGTCGCCGTCGAAGGCGGTGGCGAACATCCGCATGATCTCGATGGACTCGTTGTTGAGGATGGTGTCGGCCTCGCGGTCCCAGAGGACGGGGACGGTCACCCGGCCGGTGTAGTCGGGATCTGCGGCCGTGTAGACCTCGCGGAGGTGGTCGGCGTCGTGGACGGTGTCGGTACTGCACCCGTCTTTTGACGGGGTGAACGTCCACCCCTCGTCTCTGCGGACGGGGTCGACGACGTCGACGGTGATGGCGTCGGTGAGGCCCGCCAGTCGACGGGTGAGGGCGGCGCCGTGGGCCCAGGGACAGTTCCGGGCGATGTAGAGGTGATAGCGACCGGGTTCGGGGCGGGGCCCGGTGTCGACGACATCCTCGGCACTGCGGTGGGTGCCACGGATCCAGTCGCGGAACGTGGTCTCGACGCGGTCGAAGGCGCCGTCGTCGTCCGTGTACGGTTCGACGTCGGTGCGCCAGTCGCCGTCGACGAGCATGTTCCGACCCATGCGTGGGGACTGGGGGTGGAGGTTGACACGTCTTGGGGTCGGGGCGAGGCGTGTCGGTTCAGGGGAGTCGATGGCTGCCGGTGGCGACGGTGTCGGTGCCGGGACTGTAGTAGGTGATCGAGTCGGTGCTCGGAGGGGCGAGGCCGTTGGCGGTGAACACCGCGTCGGCGGCGAGGGTGGGTGTGGCGTCGTACAGCGTCCAGGGTGGGTGATCGATGTCTGCGTATCGGAGGGCGTCGGGGGCCTTGGTGTAGTAGCGGTACCGTTCGGTGAGGAAGTGGGCGAGGTCACCCGGGTCGGTGGTGAACGGGTCCCCGGTGGGTTCGTAGGTCGCCTGGAGTTGGCGGCGAAGTAGGTGATGGCGGTGGCGGTTGCGGCGACGGGGCCGCGGTCCGGGACGGGGACCAGGTCGACGGCGAGGCTGAACGAGACCGGAAAGCCCACACCCAACCCGAGGCCCCCGAGGATGATCCAGGCGCCGAAGGCCTGCACCGTCCGGATGGTGGGCGCCCACAGGACCAGGACGAACTGGAGGGCGACGACGAGCCAGAGGAGACGGAGTTTGACGTAGAGGTCGGTGCCCCAGGCCCGACGGTCCATGACCACGCCGGTGACGACGGCGGCGAACAGGGTGAGCAGGGCGAGGGCGGCCATCCACATGGAGACGGCGACCTCTGAGAGGTCGACGAGTCGGGTGCCCAGATCGATGAGGCCGAGCTGGACGAAGGTGATGTTGTAGTAGTATCCCGCGACCATCAACGCAATGAACAGGCCATACCCTGCCAGTGGGGTCCACGCGCGGTCCCGGAGGTAGGTCGCGAACTCCATCACGTAGTCTGTCGGTGCCCTGTCACATAAATCGGTGTGCGGGATCAGGGAACTGTCGTGACCGCCCAGCCGAGAGCGACGGCGGCACCCGCTGCGGCGGTGGTGCCGAATGCGTACGTGATGGCCCGCCCGGGTTCCCCCGAGTCCCAGAGTTCGACGGTCTCGACGGCGAACGAGGAGAAGGTGGTGAACGCGCCACAGGCACCGGTCCCTACGAACAGAACGACCGTGCTGTCGGCGCCGGCGAACGTGAGGACGGCGAGGGCGAACGACCCAAGGACGTTCACCGTCAGTGTCGGCAGGGGGTACCCCTCGATGGCGACGGCTTCGCCGACGAGGTACCGGAGACTCGCCCCGAGGCTCCCTCCCAGCCCGACGAGGAGGGCTGCCGCTGGAGTCAGCCCAGCCATCGTGCCTCCGTGACCCGGGCGGCGAGGCGGTTCCCGAGGGCGGCCGCGCCGAACCCGAGTGCATAGGTTACGAGGACGTTCCCGACGATCCAGATCGGGGTGGCGCCCGCGGTCTGGACGGCGAAGGTCGAGTAGGTCGTAAACGAGGAGAGGAACCCGGTCGCGGACAGCAGTTGCGTACGGCGGGTGAGTCGGTGGGTGACGACGAACTGGTGGAGGATACCGCCGAGGAGGAGGCTGCCGACGACGTTGACGAGGAGCGTGGCACCCATCCCGGGGAGCGCGGTTGCGACACCGTATCGCGACAGGGCCCCCGCGAACCCGCCTGTGGCCACGAGGACGAGTGGATGACCGAACGGGCGGTCGACCATGGCACCAGTCGGGGTCGGTTCGGTTTACCGGCACCGATTCAGACGCGACCAACGCTAGGATGGTCAACAAATTGAGTTTTATTGGTGGGGTCGGCGTCGGTCCCACCGTCCGGTGATTTGTTCCGTATTTGTCGGCGTCCAATGACCCACATTTATGGTGAGTGATGGAAAACCGGTCTCGACATGGCAGGGGAGGACACCGAGGCAACGACGGACGGCACAGCGACCGATCGATCGACTGAGTCGGCGACCATCCAGGAGGTCGTGCAACGCGAGCAGACCCAACGGTACATCCGGTTCACCGTCGGTGCGTTCCTCGCCGTCGGGTTCGGATACGCGTTGTCGTTCCTCTTATTGGACGCCTTCGCCGGGAGCGAGACGACGCTGGGCACCTTCGGCGGGGCGACCGCCGGCCTTGGCGCGGGGTTCATCACCGCCCCACTGGTGGCGGTCATCACCGGGATCCCGACGGGGATACAACTCGGCGGCGACGACTACGATGCGGCCACGGCGGCCGCCATCGGATCGTTCATCGGGTTCGTGGTGATGGTCGTCGTGTTGTTCGTGTTCGTCGCCAGCACCGCCCCAGACGGCGCCGGCGGCGGTGGAGGGAGCCTCGGTGACCTGCTCGGCCCGATGATCGGGTACGGCCTCGGCGTCGCCTTCACGGGCGCGGCCGCGGCCTGGACGACCGACCGGTACTACTGATCGGCGCCGGGTCACGCCCGGAGACCCTATCTTTATGGCCGCGCCCCGGGTCGGTTCGGTCATGCTCGACGGATACGAGATGCACGACCTCACCCAGCCCTGGAGTGGCGACACGCCCGCATGGCCGACCTACGACAACCCGAAGGTGTGGTACGAGAAATCCCTGGACACCGAGAAGGTCAACGGCCAGAAGATCGAGTTCATGAACCACACCGGTACCCACCTGGACGGGGAGATCCATTTCATCGCGTCCGGGCGGGACATCGAGTCGATGCCCCTCGACGAACTCGTCGGGGACGCGGTCGTCGCGGACATCTCCGAGAAGGTCGGGGACTACGACGTCTACACCTCCGAGATGATCGAGGACGTCGCCGACGTCCAGCAGGGGGACATCCTGTTCATCCACACCGGGTACCAGCAGTACGCCTGGCACCAGCCCGACGCTGACCCCCACCGGTACTTCTGTAAGCACCCGGGCCCGAATCAGGAGTTCGCGGACTGGTGTAAGGAGAAAGAACTGGAGTATCTGATCCTGGACTGTGGGAGTGCCGACCACCCGATGAACACCGTGGTCCGGGACGTCCGCCCGGATTTGGCCGCGGAGGCTGCCGACCACCTCGGGGTGGATGACCTCGATGAGATCTTCCCGCCGTCGGGCTACCAGTTGATGCACAACGAACTGTTCCCGGAGGGCATCGTCCACGTCGAGAACGC
>JBDGTJ010000023.1:0-7690 GCA_042216925.1 Halobacteriaceae archaeon | reverse complement strand
TCGGCGAGGCGGCGGACCAGGAGGGCGCCGCCCGCATAGCAGACCGCGGCACCGTCGCGGACGCCGAGCAGGGCCCCGGGTGTCCTCCAGCGGGTGTGGCCGTCCGTGGGGTCACAGGCGACCAGGGTCGTGGACCGGTCGTCGGGATGGTGGACGCCGATGAGGACGGTCTCACCCGCCGATCGTGGGTAGGCATAGAACGCCGGCCACTCGCGGTCCCAGCGGCGCTCGCCCGTGCGGTCCAGGACCGTCACGCGTGCCGGGGTCTCGGGGCTGGGGCGTTCGGTGCCGACCACGATCGTCTCGGCCGTCGTCGCGATCTGTGGGATGACCCCGGCGCCCAGGAGGGTCTGCCACCGCCGGTCACCGGTCGCGGCGTCGAGGCGGACCGCACGCACCCGCTTGTCCTCGCCGGTGAGGACGGCGTAGTAATCTCCCTGGACGTGGGCGGTCCCCCACCCGTTGCGGACCCCGTCGTAGGCGTGGGTCCACCGTCGTTCACCGGTGGCGCGATCGAGGGCGTGGAGTTCGGTGTGGCCGCGGATCTGGGCGCCGACGTCCAGGCGGACGTAGACCCGGGCATCGTCGACGGTCGCGAGGGTTCCCGGGGCCTGCCAGCGACGGGAGACCGGGGAGTCGTAGGCATGCACCGCGCGTGTCGGGTCGTACTGTTCGAGGAACAGCAGGTCCTCGTGGACGGTCACCTCCAGACAGTCCCGACACCGCAGTTCGACGCTTCCGTCGCTTGGGTCGAGGGCGGCGACCTTCGGGGGACCGGTCCCGTACTCGGCGAGGTGCCACCCCTCGAAGGGCGTGACATCGACGAGGTTGCCCAGATCGGTCTACCAGACGGGGGCCACGGTGGGCGAGTCGACCCAGGGCAGGGCCGCACAGCCACTTGCGGTGGCGAGGGCGGCGACGCCCGCGCCACGGAGGAGGGCGCGTCGCTGCACACCAGATCGTCTGGTTGGACCGGTGAAAAGCTGGTGGTGGGCCTATGCGAACCGGGTGAGGGTGCCGCCGGCGGTGAGTTCGAAGGCGACGGTGTCGGGTTCGTCCTCGCGGGGGTAGGAGTGGACGTGGCCGGTGTCGGTCTGGACCCCGTCGGTGGTGGCGACGCGGTACCGGATGAGATACCGACGTTGGTCGGCGATGGCCTCGCGGGTGACGGTCTCGCCGGGCGGGACCGCGATCTCGGTGCGGTCGTAGACCCGGGCCTCGCCGAGGGACTGGTCGGCACCCGCCTCGAAGAGGGCGACGTCGACGGCGTAGCGGGTGTCGGTCTCGTTCTCGAGGGCGACGCTCACCATCGGGGCCGACCGGGTGGACAACAGGGTACAGCCGGCGAGGGCGCCCGACGTGGTGAGGGCGGCGGCCTGGAGGAGGCGGCGACGGGTCGGGACCATCTCGGCCCACCGGTCGCCTCGATGACACAAAACGGTGGTGGTTCACGGGTCGGTGCATCGGAATCGCTGGCTCCACAGCCGACCGACACGGTCGGGGGGTACGTGGAGGTCCTCGAGGACCGTCTCGATGGCGGATTGCAGCGGCGGTGAGAGGGGCGCGGCGGCGTCCCGGACCGCCTGCTCGTGGGCGCGGCGGTGGGCGTCGGTCCAGGGCACGGGGTCGAGGAGGGTGGTCTCCGCGAGGTGCGTCCAGCCGTGGGCCACAAGGATCGCCGCCACCAGTGCCGGCGGGTAGAACGTCTGGGCGGGCCGCCCCATCGCGAGGTAGGTGGCGGCGTCCTCGAGGGCGAAGACGGGCCGGATGGCGGCGTCGGTGGGGAGCGGGTCGTAGTCGTCGACGACGAGGGTGGCCCCCGAAGTGGCGACGCGGGCGAGTTCGGCGGCGACCCGCCACAGAGCGGCTGGCTCGAACTGGTTGCAGACCGCGTGGGCGAGGACCACCTCGACGGACGCGGAGGCGATCGGCAGGCATCGGAGATCGGCCAGGAGTGGCGTACACCGCTCCTCGAACCGGGTGGCCAGCGCCTGGACCCGGGCGGGGTCGTGGTCGACGCTGACGACGTGGGCGGCCCCCGCCTCGAGTAACGCGGCCGTCGAGTCGCCGTGGCCGGCCCCCACGTCCAGACAGACGCGGTCGGTGACCTCGACGGGGTCGACGGCGGCCGCGACCGGGGTGGCCACGCTAGTGGTGGAGCTGCTCGGGGACGGGCGTGGCCTCGTGGCGGCTCTCCTCGATGAGTGTGCGTTGGGCGGCCTCGTCCATGCCATCATACCGGGTGGCGGCATCGGCGACCATGGCGACGAGTTTCGGGTCGCCGGGGTTGAGGACGCTGGTCACGCCCTGGGCGGCGACGAAGTCGAAGCGCTCGGTGATCGTCTCCGCGTCGCCGACGGGTTCATACCAGTTCGCGTACGCGCGGTCGGCACGCGGCAGGGCCGATTCCGGGGGCCAGGGCCCCTTGGCGAAGGCCTTGATCGCGAGGGTGCCGATGTCCTCGTCCTCGGCGCGATCGAGGACGCGTTCGTAGTCGTACTCGGGGTCGTCTTTGGCCACCACGACGGGGTTCAGGGGGAACATCACCGAGGCTAACTCCGGGATCGCCTCGATCGCCTCGACGATCAACCCGGGGTCGCCGTGACTGGTCAACCCGATGTGTTCGATCTTCCCGGCGTCCTGGGCGTCCCGGAACGCCGCCAAGGCCCCGTCCTCGCCGGTGATCTCCTCGAGTTCCGCTTCGTACTCGAGGCCGTGGAACTGGTAGAGGTCGATCTGGTCGACGCCCAACCGGTTCAACGACCGGTCGAGCATCCGGGCCGCCCCGTCGTAGTCCCGGGCCTGGGTCTTGCACCCGAGGAAGATGTCCTCGCGGTGCTGGCGGAGCTTCGGCCCCAGCTTGAGTTCGGCGTCCCCGTACCGGGGGGCGACGTCGAAGTGGTTGATCCCCTGATCGAGGGCCCACTCCACCATCTGGTTGGCCGCCGGTTGCTCGAGGTAATCGAGGACGATGCCGCCGAAGGCCATGATCGAGCTGGCCTGGCCCGTCGCTCCCAGGGGTCGGGTCTCCATACCGAATCGTAGGGCGTCGACGTCAATAAGCGTGTGTCACCCGGCAGGGTCACTCGTCGTCGGCGAGGTCCGCCTCGGCCTCGCGGTCCGCCTCGTCGGCGAGGCGGGCCTCGTCGGCCTCCCGATGCTCGAGTTCGGCCTCGATGAGGCGTTCGGCCTGGCGGCGTTGTTCCTCGCGGGCTTGTTGCTCACGACTCTCCTTGGTGTCACCCATACCGGGTCATACGGCCAGCAGGGTCCTAACCCTTTGCCCGGGCCTCGCCCACGGTCGACCGGGGGTCACACCCCGCGGAGGGTCCACGGGCCGTCACTCGCGGCGACTCCTGAACCACCGCTTCAACCGCGTCGTCAGTCCCACGTTGCGTTTGGCCATGATCACCGTGTTCGTGGCGCGGGCACCGACCTGCTCGGGGATGGCGCCGAACAACAGTTGCTGGAACAGGCCCTCCCGGGTCGCCCCGATCAAGGTGACGTCGTAGTCGCCGGTCATATCGACGATGGCGTCGACGACGTCGGGGGCTTCGACCAAGTCTGCCTCGACGCGGATGTCGTCTTCGAGGATGGCGACCGCCCGGTCGAGTTTCTCCTGGGCGGTGGCGTGGTCTGCCTCGGTGGCGTCGGGGGCGACGACGTGGGTGACGGTGACGGTCGCGTCGTTGGCGCGCGCGATGGCCCGTGCGACCTCGGCGGCGAACTCGGCGTGGGGGCCGCCGGCCGTCGGTACCAGGATGCGGTCGACGGCCTCGGCGGCGGGGCCGATGCGTTCGACGAGGACATCACACGAGGCCTTGGTGATGACCTCGTCGACGTTGCTGCCGAAGACGAAGTCCTGGCGACGCGAGCGGCCCCGCCACCCGAGCAACACCGTATCGATGTCGCGGGCCTCGATGGTGTTGAGAATCGCCGTGGCGACGTCGTGGCCGATGCGGATGGTGCCCCCGATCGGGACGTCGGCGTCCACGCCCATCTCGATGGCCTCCTCGAGGACCGCGCGTTCCTCGTCGACGAACTGGCGACCCTCCGAGAGCGGGGTCTGCTGGGGGACGGTGACGACGTTCATCACCACGATCTCGCCGTCGTGTTCCCGGGCGAGGTCGATGGCGGTGTGCATCAACTGGTCGACCGACGCCGGGTTCGCGATGGGGACGAGGACCTTGTACTCGCGGTTCGCGGGCGCCTCCTCGGCGACGACGGTCGGCGCCTCCTCCTCGAGTTTCTCGCGTTCCTGTTCGCGGGAGTAGCCGACGTAGACGAGCAGGCCCACCACCATCCAGATGGCGGTGACCACCAACGCGACGAGGCCGTGGTTGCTCGTGCCGATGCCGAGGACCTCGAGGCCCAGCGCCCGGATGAGAAACGGCGTCAACAGAAGTTGGAGGCCGATGCCGATCAACGGTGGCCAGGGCATGTAGGGTACCTCGTAGGTGCGGTCGAGGTCCGTGTGGGTCTGGCGCATCCGGATGAGCGTCCAGTTCACCTGGACGAACAGGAGGATGAACATGATGTCCGCGGAGGCGGCGACCGCCTCGATCGGGAGCAGGACGGCCATGGCGGCAATGAGGACCGCGGACAACAGGATCGCCCAGTGTGGCGTGCGTTTCTCGGGGTGGACCCGGTCGAAGATGCCGGGGAGTGACCGGTCCCGCCCCATCGCGAAGGAGACGCGGGACGAGGAGTAGATGGTGGCGTTCAACGCGCTCATCGTCGCGGTCAACCCGGCGAGCAACAGCAGGGGGACGCCGTAGGGGACGAACTGGCCGGCGGCCCGGATGATGCCGAGTTCACCCATCTCGCCGAGGAGCTGCCAGGTGTACTGTGGGGTCGGCCCGGTGAAGGGTGCGGCGAGGTCGAGGGCGTCCTGGGTGACGTCGATGCCGCCGAGCGCGGCGAAGGCGACGAGGATATAGATTGGAACGACGATCGCCAACGAGTAGAACACCGCCTTCGGGATGTTCGTACCGGGGTCGACGACCTCCTCGCCGGACTGGACGATGATCTCGTAGCCCTCGAAGGCGATGTAGGTGAACCCCATCGCGCCGATGATGCCGACGACGCCGTTGGGCATGAACTCGGGGTTGCTGAGGAACTTCTGGGGCCAGGTCGGGGTCGCGATGGTGGCGAGGATGCCGAAGACGACGAACACCCCGAGGATCACGACCTTGATGGCGGTGACGATGATGCCGGCCTTCCCGGTCTCCTCGGCGCCGCGGTAGTTGATGTACGCGAACGCGGCGACCATGAGGACGGCGAACAGTTTATCGACCATCTTCGGGGTGATGACCCCGAACAGTTCGAACTCGTGGGTGAGTGCGGTGCCATACACCAGGAACTCCAGGAGGAACGCCCCGAAGGTGACGGCGTACAGCGAGCAGGCGACGGCGTGGGCGAACCAGCTCATCCACCCGGCGTAGAAGCCGTTGGGGTCGACGAGGGCCTCCTTGACCCAGAGGTAGCCACCACCCGCCTCGGGGAAGGCCGCGCCGAGTTCGGCATAGGAGACGGCGGTGAACAGGGCGACGAACCCGTTCAACGCGAACGCGAGGATGAGTGCGGGACCGGCGATCCCCGCGGCGAACCCGGTCAACGCGAAGACGCCGGCGCCGATCATCGCGCCGACGCCGATGAACGTGATGTCGGAGAGGCTCATGTCCCGGGACAGCTCGGTCTCGACGGTCTCACCGTCGGAGGCCATGCTCAGAGCCACCTCTCGAGCCAGGAGGTCTCGGTGCCGCCACGGTGGGTGGTGATGACGATGCCGTCGGTGTTGGCGCCGACCGTCGCGGGGATCGAGCCCTGGACGTACTGGCGCAACAACCCTTCTCGGGGCGCCCCGAGGACGGTGACGGCGGCGTCGTCGGTGTACTCGAGGACCTTCGTCCGGTGTTCGAACGAGCCCCGGAGGGTGGTTTCGACGGCGTCGTAGTCATCGACGAGCTGGCGGGCGCGGTCGAGGAGCGATCGCCCGGCTGCCCGGGATGTCTTCCCGTCGGGTTCGTAGACGTGGAACAGCTCGAGGGTCGTGTCGTGGTGGCGGGCGATGGCGGTGCCGACCTGGACCGCGAACGCGGCGTGGGGGCCGTCGGCGACCGGGACGACGACGGAGTCGATGGCGTCGACGGTGTCGACGCGGGTCAGGTAGATGGTGTCACAGGTCCCGTCGATGGCGGTGTTGTCGATGCCCTCGATGCCGAGCCGGGATTCGAGGTTCGGGGCGGCGCTCCCGTCGGTAATCAGGGTCTGGATGTCGTGGGTGTCGACGAGGTCTTCGAGGATGTGGGTCCGGCGGTGGCCGACGTCGACGACGGTTTCGACCCAGCCGTCCGGGTTGGTGTGCTGGTGGATCTGGAGGGCGTACTGGGCGGCCATGCGTTCGCCGCGTCGCTGGAGTTGGGGCGTGTCCAGCGGGGTCTGGTTGGGGACCTGGACGGGCGCGCCCAGGTAGAGGGTGGCGTCCAGGTCGGTGACGATGGCTGCGACCATGTCGAGGACCGCGTCGGTGACGTCGCCGTCGACGGGGAACAGCACCCGGTGGTCCGCCCCGCGATCGGTGACGTCGCCGTCGTCGGTGCCCGCGGATGACCCGCCCATACCCCACGGTGTTCCGTAATCGATAATAATACCCCGGGGTTTCTCGGTCATCGATAACATCGAAGGGTATTTATTGTTCATTCAGAAACCCCGTGGTGTTGGGATGGGCGAGGACGACCAGTACGGCCAAGGCAGTGCCGGCCCACGCATCGACGTGGTGCTCGACGAGATCGACGAGCGCATCCTCTATCACTTGGCCCGCGAGGCCAGACACACGTCCGCGCCCGACATCACCGCCGACGTCGACGTCTCCGCGGCCACCATCCGCAACCGCATCGACCAACTCGAGGACAGCGGGGTCATCCAGGGCTATCACGCCCACGTCGACTACGAACGCGCGAGCGGGAAGCTCACCTACCTCTTCATCTGTAACACCGACCCCGCCCGCCGGGAGTACTTCGCCAAGGAGGCCCTCGAAATCCCCGGGGTGATCCACGTCCGGGAGCTGATGAGCGGGCGTCGCCACCTCCACGTCGAGGTGGTGGGGGAGAACAAGGCCGAGATCTCCCGGATCGCCCGCGAACTGTCCACGCTGGGCATCGACATCGAGGACGAGGCCATGGTCCAGTCCGAGTACCACCACCCATACGAACCATGGGGACCCACGGAGTCGATGCACGCGACGGGACGGGACGTCACGAACCTCCGGGAGCTCGCCGGCGGCGCGAAGGTCCTCGACGTCACGGTCGCCGAGGACGCCCCCGCGGCGGGCCAGACCATCCGCGCGCTCAGCGAGGCCGGGGACCTCCGGGAGGACCTCCTGATCGTCGCCGTCGAACGGGGCGAGGAGACGATCACGCCCAACGGCCAAACCAGGATCGAACCCGGGGACCTGATCTCGGTGTTCAGCCAGGACGGTGACACCGAGTCACTGGTCCAGTTGTTCACCGGGGCGACACCGCCACTGGACACCGCCTAGAAGAACCGGTCGGCCCGCCGGTCGGTTGGCTCCAGCACCCGCGTCGGGCGGTCTGCGAACCACGCGGCGCCGGCGACCTCGCCCGGTTGGACGGCGATCGACCCCGCCGAGACCGGGTACGGCGGCATCCGCGCCCGGTTCCTCGAGGCC
>JBDGTJ010000028.1:0-7868 GCA_042216925.1 Halobacteriaceae archaeon | reverse complement strand
TCGCCGAACCCGCCGCGCAACCGGTTTGCGAGGCGGTGGCTGAACCGCGCGTCCTCCCGGCTGGCGAACCGTTCGGCGAGTGCCGTGTACACCAGCGGCATCGGGACCTCGCAATCGAGGGCCTCCTGGACGGTCCAGGTCCCGGTCTGGCCGCCACCGACGTGGGCGGCGACGTCGCCCAGGTCGGTGCCCTCCTCGCGGAAGGCGTCCTCACAGAGTTCCAACAGCCAGGAGCGGATGACGGCGCCGTGGTTCCAGACGTGGGCGACCGCCGCCAGGTCGAGGTCGTACCGACCGTCGGCTAAGAGTTCGAACCCCTCGCCGTAGGCGGCCATCAACGCGTACTCGACGCCGTTGTGCACCATCTTCGTGTAGTGGCCGGCCCCACTGGGGCCGAGGTGGGCGTGGCCCTCGGGCCCGGTGGCGACGGCATCGAAGACCGGGGTCAATGTCTCGTAGGCCTCGCGGGAGCCACCCACCATCAGGGAGAACCCACGGTCTGCGGCGGCGGGGCCGCCACTGGTGCCACAGTCCAGGTACGTGGCGGTGGTGGCGGCGGCCCGGCGTTCGGTGTCCCGGTAGTGGCTGTTGCCGCCGTCGACGACGACGTCCTCTGAGCCGAGGTGGGGGTCCAGGTCCTCGAGCGTGTCGTCGATGGGGTCGCCGGCGGGCAGCATCAACCAGATGGACCGCGGCGGGTCCAGGGTGGTACAGAGGCCGTCGATGGAGTCCGTGGGGGTGGCGCCGGCGTCGGCGGCGGCCGCGACGGCGTCGGGGTCGACGTCGTAGGCGACGACGTCGTGGCCCGCGTCGAGGCTGCGGTCGACGACGATCTGTCCCATCCGCCCGAGGCCGACGACGCCCAGTTCCATACTGCACCCTCAGGACTGAGAACAGTAGTCGTTGCGATTCACTCGGTGTCGGTCCAGACGAACCCCGAGTCCTCGGGATCGTCGTCGGTGTCCGTCGCCGCCTCGGCATGGGCCAATCGGTAGGCGATCAACGCCTCGATATGCCCGAACAACAGGATGGCGAGGACCCCGATCGCGGCCAGACCCACGAGGAAGGCGACAATCCAGGTCCTCTCGGGGACCGCCATCCTGGCGACGCCGACGAGGATGGCGCCGATGATGGCGATGACCACGGCATCGATCCCGAATCGAATGGCGAGTTCATCGCCTTTGTCCATATCCAGTGTCACCGACGACCGGTCAAAAAGAATTGCGCCCGCGACCGCCCACCAGGACGGTCCGTCGACCACTGCTGGATCGACCGTCGCAACTGACCAGCGTCGTGGGAACGACGCCGACCAGTCCGCCTCGTCAGGCCTAGACCGACGTCGTCGTGGTCGTGGTCGAGGAGATGCCGGCGCCGTCGTTGTGCCGGCTCTGTTCGGTGTAGAAGCCCAGATCGAAGCTCACGCTGTCGGTCTGGATCTCGTTGGCGTGGTCGACCGGGAGCCACCACGCGAGGCCGACGAAGTTGTTCGTGGAGTTGACGAACTCCTCGCGGGCCGGGTCGTCGCCGGCCGTGGGCAGGTTGCTGGCGTCGACCTCGGCGTACTCGGTGCCACGGTTCCCATCCAGGGGAATCCCGACATCGGTACTGGTCGCCGTGAGCAACTCGCGGAGCGAACCGGTGAAGAACAGCTCTTCGCCGGCGATGACCTGACCGATCTGCCCGAACACGTTCGAGATCTCGGTTGGTTCGTCGACATTGACGTCGAGGTACGCGTGCGAGGAGTCAGGGTCACTGGCGACCTCTCGCAGCGTGGCGGCGAAGGTACTGGTACCGGAGATGCCATAGCCGATGGTGAAGATCTCCACCTGGGGCTTGATGGCCGCCGCCTCTTCGACCGGACTGTTGTTCGTGTCCGGGGAGGCCCCCGTGCCGACGGGTTCACCGTCGGAGAGGAGGACCATCACCTGCGAGGCGCCGGCGCGGGACCCGGTACCTTTCAGGACGCTGTCCCCCGTCAGGATCCCGTCTTCGATATCCGTCGTGCCGCCACCGCTGATGCCGTCGATGGCGGACTTGATCGTTGCCTCGTTCCCACTGACCATCGTCAGCGGGAGGTCGACGTTGGCGGCGTCGTCGAAGCTGACGACACCGATCTGGGTCGATGCGCCGACGGCGTCGACGAACAGTTTCGCACCGTTCTTGGCATTCTCGAGTTTCGATCCGGGGCCGGACCCCATCGAACCGGAGTCGTCGATGACGAGGACGACGTCGACGTCGCCCGATGCGCCACCCGGTTCGTAGATATTGTCGCCGTCCTCGTCGTACCAGAGCATCGTCTGGATCTCATCGAGGAGCTCGACGTCGGTCCCGGTGGCGTTGACCGTGTTGGGACCGCCGACCTCATCGACGTCTGCGGCTTCGGGTTCGGTGTGCCCGTTCTCTCGGGCCTCAACGAGGTCGCCTTGCAACCAGGTGTACCCCGGGTTGTCACACAGGTGGAAGGAGAGTGTGAGCTCACCGAAGTCCCCCGGTTTGACATCCTGGAGGTTGACCAGTGGGGCGATGTCAGGGGCGGCGCCCTCCTGATAGGCCGAGTAGTTCAGGATGGTGTCCGGGTTGGCGCTGCGCTTGCCGGCGCCACGACCCATATCGGGGTTGAGGTTGGCGTCCAGTTGCGCGAAGTCCGCACACTCATCGAAGACCGATTCATCGTCGACGAACAAGTCGTCCTGGGTGCCGTCGTTGTCGGTGTCGGGGTAGGCTTCCAGGGAGGTTGCGTCCATGAAGGCGTCCACGTCGTCCATGTGGACCCACACGAGCGGGTCGGTGGGGTGGGGGAACCCGACGTAGTTCTCGACATCGGATGGTTCCGAGTACTGGATGTCCAGGGCTTGAACCTCATCCTGATCCCAGTAGTAGTGTTCCTCCCAGTCGACCACGAGGTCGAGGGCGCCCGCCGCGAGGACGTTGCCATCGAAGGATTCCGTATCCGAGAACAGCGCCGTCGTCCCGAGACCGGCTCCCGCGGACGCGAGGCCGACGGCACCGAGGCCGCCGAGGACCCGGCGCCGGGAGAGGTTGTACACCCGTCGTTTTTCGTTGATGTCGTCTGTCGTCATTGGTCTGTGGCTCCCCTGACCGAACGGTCCACGGGGAGGGTACCCGAACCCAGGCCAGCACCGGGGATATCTATGCGTCGGCTACCGCCAGCTTAAGCCCCACATTAGAACGGGTCGATCACCTCTAAGGACCGGTGTGGCCCGTGGTCGCCACGAGGCAGGGCCGGCCTACCACCGTCCCCAACCCTCCGACGTGGAGTATGGATCGGGTGGTATCGAGTCCATACTTACCGTCCCTGCCGCCCTGCATGATGGGCGAGGACCCGCCGGAGGTACCAGGAATGAGACCGCCAGTGACGAGTCGACGGGAGCCGGGCCGGTGATCGGGAACCGGACGGTCCCCGAGACCACCGCACACTTCCTGCTCAGCAACCGGCGGCGTCGCGAGACCCTGCAGTACCTCGCCCGCGCCACCGGGCCCACGACGGTGCGGGAGCTCTCCGAACACATCGCCGCCGCCGAGACGGGGGCCTCACCCCCGCCGCGGCCGGCCCGCGAGACCGTCTACGTCAGCCTCATCCAGACCCACCTCCCCGCCCTCGCGGAGGTCGGTGTCATCGACTACGACGAAGCACACAAGCAGGTGTGGCCAGGCGACGGCGCGCGTGACGTCCGGATCTACACGGAGGTCGTCACCCGCGTCGGCATCACCTGGGATGAGTACTACCGGTATCTCGGCGTGGTGGCGTTACTCGTGGTGTTGGCCGTCCAGCTCGAGGCGCCGCTGCTCGCCCGCGTCGGCGTGCTCGGATGGGTGACGCTGTTCCTTTCGGTGTTCGCGGTCTCGATCGCCTACCAGTTCCGCCACGTCGCGGCGCCGATCCGGGCGTGGCTGGTCGCCCACGCCCCGATCAGACGCTGGTGATGCGGTCCCGGACCCGGTCCTCGTCGATGTCCTTGTCGTGTTTCTCGGCGGCGTGCATCCGCACGTGTTCGACGATCTCGTCGGCGTCATTGGTGCGGATCAAAAACGTACAGTCCGGGGCGCCACACGCGAACTCCTTGACCATACCCCACCCAACGGGGGTGAGGCGGGTAACCGTGGCGCCGAACGGGTTCGGGCGAGGACGGGAGGAAAGGGTTTTCAGGTAGCGGGGTCATCGCTGCGGTATGCAGCCCCCGTCGGTAGTACGTGGGTGAACGGCCTTCTCGAGCGGTGCATCGACTCCGTGAGTGCGTGCAAGGAATGACAGGGACATGAGCGAGACGACCGAGACCACCGAATACGACCCCGCGACGATCGAGGCGAAGTGGCGCGAGACCTGGGCGGAGCGTGACCTCTACACCTACGAGGACACGGGCGCCCCCGACTACGTGATCGACACCCCGCCGCCCTACCCCACCGGGAACCTCCACATCGGCAACGCGCTGGGGTGGTGTTACATGGACTTCGCCGCCCGGTACCACCGGCTCAAGGGGTACGACGTCGACTTCCCCCAGGGCTGGGACTGTCACGGGTTGCCGACCGAGGTGAAAGTCGAGGAGATCCACGACATCCACCGCACCGACGTCAGCCGCGAGGAGTTCCGGGAGCTCTGCATCGACCACACCGAAGACCAGATCGCGGCGATGCGGGATACCATGGAGGCCCTGGGGTTCAGCCAGAACTGGGACAACGAGTTCCGGACCATGGACCCCGAGTACTGGGGGAAGACCCAGCGCTCGTTTTCGCTCATGGCCGAGGACGGGTACGTCTACCGCGACGAACACCCGGTGAACTGGTGTCCGCGGTGTGGCACCGCCATCGCCGACGCCGAGGTCGAACCCATCGACCAGACGGGCACCCTCTACACCATCACCTTCCCCCACGCCGAGGACGGCGAGGGACTGGAGATCGCGACGACGCGCCCGGAGCTGTTGCCCGCGTGTGTCGGCCTGGCCGTCGACCCCGACGACGACCGGTACACAGACATCGTCGGGGAGACCTACACGGTGCCGTTGTTCGGGCAGTCCGTCGAGGTCATCGCCGACGACGCCGTCGACGAGACCTTCGGCACCGGCGCCGTGATGATCTGTACGTTCGGGGACAAACAGGACGTCGACTGGTGGGCCGAGTACGACCTCGAGTTACGCGGGGCCATCACCGAGGACGGCCGCCTCACCGAGGTGGCCGACGAGTACGCCGGCCTCGAGGTCCAGGAGGCCAAGACCGCGATCGCCGAGGACCTCGATGCCGAAGGCTACCTCAAGGCGACCGAGCCGATCGACCAGTCCGTCGGGGCGTGCTGGCGGTGTGACACCCCGATCGAGATCCTCAGCAAAGAACAGTGGTTCATCGAGGTCGACCAGGACCGCATCCTCGAGCGGGCCCGGGACGTCGACTGGATCCCCGAGCACATGTACACCCGCCTGGAGGACTGGACGCGGGGCATGGAGTGGGACTGGGTGATCAGCCGCCAACGCGTCTTCGCCACCCCGATCCCCGCATGGTACTGTACCGACTGTGGGTACACCCACGTCGCCGCCCCCGACGAGACGCCGATCGACCCCACCGAGGCCGCCCCCGGGATCGATGCCTGTCCCGAGTGTGGGGGGACGGACTGGCGGGGTGAGACCGACGTCATGGACACGTGGATGGACTCCTCGATCACCCCGTTACAGGTCGCGGGCTGGCCCGAGTCCCTCGACCTCGCGGACTTCGACCCCGTGCAGTTGCGGCCCCAAGGCCACGACATCATCCGCACCTGGGCGTTCTACACCCTGTTACGCGTGGATGCACTCACCGGCGAACACCCCTGGGAGACGGCGTTGATCAACGGGATGGTGTTCGGCGAGGACGGGAACAAGATGAGCAAGTCCCGGGGCAACACCGTCAGCCCCGCGGAGACCATCGAGACCTACTCCGCCGACGCCTTCCGCATGGCACTGGCCGGCGGCGGCCAACCCGGGAGTGACATCCAGTTCCAGGAGAAGGAACTGACCGCCGCCCAACGGTTCGTCACCAAGTTCTGGAACGTCGCCCAGTTCACCACCGACCACACCGACGACCGCACCCCCGCGGTCGAGGCGCCGGCCTACCGGGATGCCGACGCCTGGATCCTCGATGCCTTCGCGGACCTGCTCGCCGCGTACGACGAGGCCATGGCCGAGTACCGCTACGACACCGCCCTCCGCGAGGTCCGGGAGTTCGTGTGGTCGGATTTGGCCGACGACTACCTCGAACTCGTGAAAGGCCGGCTGTACACCGGCCGCCCCGGCGAGCGGGACGCCGCACGGCACGCCCTCTACACCGTCCTCACCGGCGTGACGCGGTTGCTCGCGCCGTTCGCCCCGTTCGTCACCGAGGAGGTCTGGGCCCAGCTCCCGGGGACCACAGACAGCGTCCACACCGCCGACTGGCCGACCGTCCCCGCCGTCGAGGACGCCACCGCCGATCGCGGCGCGATCGTCGCCGGCGTCGCCCGGGAGATCCGCGCCTGGAAATCCGAGCAGGGCATGGCGTTGAACGCCCCACTCGACCGCGTGGAACTGTACCTCGAGGCAGATCGCCCCCTCGACACCTACGACCTCAGCGAGACCGTCGACGCCCCCATCCGCTTAGAGACCGGGTCCCCCGACGTCGAACTGCACCCCGTCGCCGTCGACCCCGACCACGCCGAGATCGGGCCCGCCTACCGGGACCGGGCAGGCGACGTGGTCGCCGCCTTAGAGGCCACGGACCCCGCCGAGATCCAGGCCCAACTCGACACGGGGGATGGCACCGTCACCCTCGACCTCGACGGGGAGACCGTCGACCTCGACCCGTCGATGGTGTCGGTCCGCGAGGAGCTCCGCGCCGAGAGCGGCGAGGAGGTCGCTGTCCTCGACGTCGACGGCGTGACCGTCGTGGTCGTCCCCTGACCGCCGCCGTTTTCTCCCGGGTGCCCGTCCCCATGGTATGGACGACCGCATCATCGCACACGCCGAGACGCTGTTGGACTGGAGTGCACGCGTCGAACCGGGAGACGACGTCGTCGTCTCCGTCGGCCCCGACGCCCACGAACTGGGTGTCGCCGTCGCCGAGGGCCTCGGCGACCGCAACGCGAACCTCCTGACCACCTACGCCAGCGGCGAGGTGACCCGTGCCTACCTGCGGGCCCACGACGCCGACTTCGAGGCCGACCCCGCCCACGAACACGCCCTCTACGAGGCCGCCGACGTCTACCTCCGGTTGGGCGGCGGTCGCAACACCGCCGCCACCGTCGACGTCCCGGGGCAGCGACGGCAGGCCTACCGCCGCGCCCGCGAGGGCGTCCGGGAAGCCCGCATGGACACGCGATGGGTCTCCACCCAGCACCCCACGCGCTCCCTGGCCCAGCAGGCCGGGATGAGCTATGCGGCCTACCAGGACTTCGTCTACGACGCTGTCCTCCGGGACTGGGAGGCACTGGCAGACGAGATGGCGGAGTTGAAGACCATCCTCGACGCCGGTGAGACGGTGGAACTCCGCGGGCCAGCGACGGATCTGCGGCTGTCGATCGCCGACCGCACCGCCGTGAACTCCTGTGCCAGCGTCGCCTACGATTCACACAACCTCCCCAGCGGGGAGGTCTTCACCGCCCCGACCGACCCCGAGGGCGAGATCTGCTTCGACGTCCCGATGACCATCGACGGCCAACGGGTCCGGGACGTCACGCTGACCTTCGAGGACGGCGAGGTCACGGACTTCTCGGCGGCCGCCGGGGAGGCGGCGTTGGCCGACGTGTTCGAGACCGACGCGGGGGCGCGGCGGTTGGGCGAACTCGGGATCGGGATGAACCGCGGGATCGACCGGTTCACCGACAACATCCTCTTCGACGAGAAGATGGG
>JBDGTJ010000019.1:0-8828 GCA_042216925.1 Halobacteriaceae archaeon | reverse complement strand
GGCGTACCTCACCGCCAGCGAAGCCGCGTCACTGTTGGACGATGCCGGCCTCACCGGGCTCGGGGTGGCGGTGTGTCGGGCCGGCAGTCCCGACCCCCTCGTCCGCGCCGACCGAATCGGGGCACTGGCAGAGCAGGAGTTCGGACCGCCGTTACATCTCCTGGTGCTCCCGGGGGCACTCCACGATCTGGAGGCCGCGGCCCTCAGGGCCTTCGCCGACGCCCCCGAGGCGGTGGTGGCCGACCTCACCACGAGGTGACGGTGACGGCCTCGAGTGGGCCATCCAGCGGGAGGTCGACGTGGCTGCCGGTGTACTCGCTGATGAACAGGGCGCCGATCACGGCCAGGGATCGCGTGGCCTCGGTCCCGGGCGAGCGGTTGGTCGTCGCACCGTCGAGGAGGTCGACGACGTGTTGGGCGGCGTTCGGGAAGGACTCGCGGTAGTCCTCGTCCCAGGACCAGTCCCCGTCGATGTCCGGGAGGGGGGCTTCGACGTGGCCGTCATCGGTCACCGTCCAGTACCGCCAGTCTTGGTCGTCGATCCCGATGCGGAGCTTGCCACTGGTGCCGATAAACGACAGCGTCATCGCGGAGATGTCGCGGGCGAGGGTGCAGTCGACGGTGACGAACGTGCCATCGGCGGTGACGAGGTGGCCGCCACCACCCTGGTCGTCGACGGGGGAGCCCTGGAGGGCGTCGACGGCGTCGTTCTCGCCGTTGAGGTACCCGCTCACCCGGCGCGGGTCGGCATCCAGGAAGTACACCAACAGATCGAGGATGTGGGTGGCGTTCCGCATGAGTTCCCGGCGGAAGGACAGCGACACCGACTGGACCTCCCCGATGAGGCCATCCTCGAGGTGGGTGGCCAGCCGCTGGATGTCCTCGGTGAACCGGAACGAGTGATTGACCACGAGTTCGGTGTCGGTCTCCGCACACACCGCGGTCATCTCTCGTGCCTGGGCGACGCTGGCCGCGATCGGTTCTCACACCAGATCACGTCCGGCGCCGCCGTGCTCCGGGCGGCGTCGAGGACGTGGTCGTGGTGGAGATAGGATGGCGTGGCGACCGAGACCGCGTCGAGGTCCTCGGCGGCGAGCATCGCCTCGTGGTCGTCGTAACGACGGGCCTCGGGGATCCCCCAGGCGTCACCGAAGGTGGCGAGTGTCTCGGCGTCGATGTCGGCGACGGCGACGAGTTCGATGTCGTCTGCTGCCTCGTACCCGCCCGCGTGACTGGCCTGGAACCGTTTCTGGCCGATGTCCTCCTCGGGATGGATTCCGAGGATGCCCAGTCCCGCGATGCCGCCCGCCCCGATCAGGCCGGCCTCGTAGGTCACGACTGTGTGCTCGCGGCTGACCCATTTGTAGGTTCTGCCAGCGGTAAAGCCAAATCACTGGGCCGGGACCCAGTACTGTGCCCGAGTCACTCCGCCAGACGTTCCGGTCGGCCCTCGCCGACCACGCCGTCGCCCTCGCCACCACCGACCGGGACGGCCTCGCCGAGACCCTCGCATCGGTGATCGACCCGCCCGCCGTCGCCGCCCCGGTCCCCTATCCCGTCGACCTCGAGGCGATCGACGGTCTGGACCCGGCGCCGACGCCGGCGGCGGTGCGGGCCGCCACGACCGGCGTCACCGCGGCGACCGTCGGGGTCGCCGACACCGGGTCGGTCCTCCTCGAACCTGGTGGGGACGGCACCGAACCCGTGAGTCTCTACCCGGACCACCACGTCGCCGTCCTCGATGCCGCCGACATCGTCGCCGACGTCGGCGCCGCCTTCGAGTACCTCGAGGCGGTGTTCGCCGACGGTGGGGATGCCGTGCTCGCGACCGGACCCAGCGCGACCGCCGACATGGGCGAGTTGGTGTATGGCGCCCACGGACCCAGCCGCGTCACCGTCCTCCTCATGGAGGGATCGTCGTGACCGAGCGCCGGCGGGATCGGGCCGCCCGCATCCACGACCTCCTCGAGACCGAGGGCGACGCCGTCGCCGAGAACACGAAGGCGTTCAACGCGGGGCGATACGAGGCCGTCACCGAACTCGAGGAATACGAAGGCACCAAACACCGGGCCCGCGAGATCAAAGCAGACGCCATCGAGCGGTTACCCGAACTCATCACGACACTCACCGACAGCGTCGAGGCCAACGGGGGCCACGTCCACCGCGCCGCCGACGCCGCCGACGCCAGACAGATCATCACCGACATCGTCGACAGCGTCGACGGCGATACCGTCGTGAAGAGCAAGTCCATGACCAGCGAGGAACTCGAGGTCAACGACGCCCTCGCTGCCGACGGCGTCGACGTCTGGGAGACCGACCTCGGCGAGTTCGTCATCCAACTCGCCGACGAGGCCCCCAGCCACATCGTCGCCCCCGCCATCCACCGGTCCCGCGAGGACATCGCGACCCTCTTCGAGGCGACCTTCGACCTCGACTCGCCGCCGGAGACCGCCGCGGACCTCGTGGGAATCGCCCGCGAGTTCCTCACTGACCGCATCGCCGAGGCCGACGTCGGCATGACCGGCGCGAACTTCCTCGTCGCCGACACCGGCACCCTGGCCCTGGTCACCAGCGAGGGCAACGCCCGCAAGACCGTCGCCGACACCGACGTCCACATCGCGGTCGCCGGCGTCGAGAAGATCATCCCCACGGTCGCGGACCTCCACCCGTTCGTCGAACTGCTGGCACGTTCGGGCACCGGCCAGTCACTCACGAGTTACCTCACGCTGTTGACGCCGCCGACGGCGACGCCGTCCCTGGACGGTGACGAGACCATCGGGACCGCGGACTCCACCAACGAGTTCCACCTCGTCCTCCTCGACAACGGGCGCATGGCGATGCGGGACGATCCCCAGCTCCGCGAGACCCTGTACTGCGTCCGGTGTTCGGCGTGTCTGAACTCGTGTGCGAACTTCCAGCACGTCGGCGGCCACGCCTTCGGCGGGGACACCTACTCCGGAGGGATCGGCACCGCCTGGGAGGCCGGCGTCCACTCACTGGACAGCGCCGGGGACTGTGGCGATTACTGTACCGGCTGCACCCGGTGTGTCAACCAGTGCCCCGTCGAGATCGACATCCCGTGGCTCAACCAGGTCGTTCGTGACCGGATCAACCACCGGGGCAGCGAGGGGTTCGACTGGGTGTACGAGGGACTGGTCCCCGACGACGAACCCGGCGGCCTCGACCGCACGCGTCGCGTGTTCGGCAACGTCGAGACCCTCGCCCGTCTGGGGTCGGCGACCGCGCCACTCTCGAACTGGGTGGCCGACCGGGAGCTCGTCCGATTGCTCCTCGATCGGGTCCTCGGCATCGACGCCCGCCGCCCGCTCCCGACCTTCGAACGCGAGACGCTGCGGGACTGGTTCGCCGACCGCGGCCCCGCCATCACACCGGCGGCGGTAACACGAGAGGCGGTGGTGTACCCCGACGTCTACACGAACCACGTCGCCGTCGACCGGGGGAAGGCCGCGGTCACGGCCCTCGAGGCCATGGACGTCCACGTCCACATTCCGGCGGCCCCCGAGAGCGGGCGTGCGCCCCTCTCCCAGGGAATGATCAGCACCGCCGAAGGCCAGGCACGGGCCGCCGTCGATGCCATGACACCGCACCTCGAGGCGGGGCGGGACATCGTCGTCGTCGAACCGTCGACCCTCGCGATGTTCCGGCGGGACTACGACAACCTCCTCGCGGACAACCCTCTCGCCGACGCCAGTTACGAGGTCCTCGAGTACCTGTACGGCTGCCTCGAGAACGGCGCCGACATCGACGCCTTGGACAAGGCCGACGGGTCTGTGGCAGTCGCCTATCACCCCCACTGCCAGCAACGCACCCTCGGCCTGGACGCCTATACGACGAGTGTCCTCGAGCGGGCGGGCTACGACGTCACCACCACGACCGTCGAATGCTGTGGGATGGCGGGGAGTTTCGGGTACAAATCCGAGTTCTACGAGTTGAGCATGGCCGTCGGGGACGATCTCACCGACGAGATGGATGCGGACAGTTGTCGCCTCGTCGCCAGCGGGACCTCGTGTCTCGAACAGATCGAGGCGGTCTTCGAGCAGTCCGCAGTCCACCCGGTGGAACTGCTGGCGCCCTGATTATTGGGTGGGGGCCGCTCCGCGTTCGAGGCGTTGGCTGTCCGGGGTCGTCCCATCGAAGAGGTGCAGGGACGCCTCGGGGAGCGCGACGCCGACCTCATCGCCGGACGCGACCATGTGGTCGGGCCCCACCTCGGCGAGGAACTCGAAGTGGTCGTACTCGAAGTAGACGATCTGGTTGTTCCCCAGGTTCTCGACGACCGAGACCTCCCCGACGAAGGCCGCCTCGTCGCCCGGGTCGGTGAGACGGACGTGCTCGGGGCGGATGCCCAGGGTGACCCGATCGCTGCTCGCTGCGTCCACAAGTGTCGTGGGTAGGGACACCTGGATGTCGGCGGTGTCCGCGATGAATGTGCCGTCCTCGACGGAGCCGTCGATCATGTTCATCGACGGGGACCCGATGAACTCCGCGACGAACCGGTTGGCCGGTCGGTCGTAGGTCTTCTCGGGCGGGGCGATCTGCTGGATGCGGCCCTCGTTCATCACCGCGATGCGGTCACCCATCGTCATCGCCTCCTCCTGGTTGTGGGTGACATGGACCATCGTCACGCCGAGTTCCTCCTGGAGCAACACGACCTCGCGACGCATCTCCTTCCGGAGTTTCGCATCGAGGTTCGCCAATGGTTCGTCCATGAGGAACGCCCGGGGATCGCGGACGATCGCCCGACCCAACGCGACGCGTTGTTGTTGGCCCCCGGACAGCTGGGAGGGGCGTCGATCGAGTAACTCCTCGATGCCGAGGGTCGCGGCGACCTCCTTGACCCGTTCATCACGGTCGGCTTCGGGGACGTTGTGGGCCTCCAGGGGGAAACTCAGGTTCCCCCGCACCGTACGGTGGGGGTACAACGCGAAGGACTGGAATACCATCGCGATGTCGCGGTCCTGGGGTTGGACGTCGTTGACGACCTCGCCGTCGATCCGGATGGTGCCGTCGGTGACGTCCTCCAACCCGGCGATCATGCGCAGCGTCGTCGACTTCCCCGACCCCGACGGGCCGACGAGGACGACGAGCTCCCCGTCCTCGATCGTCAGCGATACGTCGTCGACGGCGACGACGTCGTCGCCGAAGACCTTCGACACGTGTTCGAGTTCGATTTCAGTCATGGATATCACCGATAGGGATCATCCTTTCACCGCCCCCAGGGTCAGCCCCCGGATGAGTCGGCGCTGCATCAGCAACGAGATCGCGATCACGGGCAACATCGCCAACACGGTCAGTGCGGCGATCTGGTTCCATAGTGTCGCGTGGCCCCCGACCAGCGAGGGGATGATCACCGGATAGGTCTGGACGTTGCTCCGGGTGAACACCAACGCGAACTGGAACTCGTTCCAGGAGAACACCCACACGAGTAGCGTCGTCGCGACCAGGCCCGGCATGACCAGGGGTAAGGCCACCTTGTAGAAGGCGCGGAACCGCGGGTACCCATCGATCAAGGCGGCCTCCTCGACTGCCTCGGGGATGTCCTGGAAGAATGACCGCATCAACCACACGGTCAGGGGTACGTTGAACGTCAGGTACAACAGGAACATCACCGGGTACGTGTCGATCATCCCGATCCGGCTGAACATGAAGAACAGCGGCAAGATCGGGGCGATCGGCGGGAACATCCGGATCGAGAGGATCCAGAAGGCGACGTTCTTCCCGCCGACCCGCCCGGGGTTCCGGGCGTAGGCATACCCCGCGGGTACGCCGATGAGGATCGCCAGCACCGTCGCACCGACGCTCACCCCGACGCTGTGGATCAACACGTCGAGGCCGTTGTTCTCGAAGAGGACGTTCGGGTACCCCTGGAGGGTGAACTCGTGGGGGTAGAACGTCGGCGGGAGCGTCTGGGACTCACTCGGGGTCTTGAAGGAGGTGTTCACCGTCCAGTACAGCGGGAACAGGGTGACCGCGAGGACGACGCTGACGAACGCGGTCACCCCGATCCGGGAGAGGGCGCCGCGTGGCGTGACCGGGTCGTTGGCGAATGCGGCCAGGCGGTCGCTGACGCTCATATGACGCGGTCACCTCCCTCGCCGCGTTCGAGGACGAATAAGAACAGGTTCGCGAGGATGACCGCGATCACCAACAACAACCAGCTCATCGCGGTCGCTTTCCCCATCGCGAAGTTGTTGAACCCGAGGAGGTAGTTGTAGAAGGTCGCCAGCTCCGAGGAGACCCCGGGACCGCCCCCGGTGAGGACGTACATCTTATCGAAGAACTTGAACGCGTCCATCGCCCGCAACAGCAAGGCGACGGCGATCACGCCTTTCATCCGGGGGATGGTGATATGTCGGAACGCGAACAGGCGACTCGCCCCGTCGATGCGAGCGGCCTCGTAGAGGTCCTCGCTGATCGACAACCGCCCGGTGTACAGGATCAAGATCATGAACGGCGTCCACTGCCAGATGTCCGCGATGAGGATGCTGTTCAACGACCAGGCCGCCGCGCCGATCCAGTTCGGTTCCGGGAGCCCGACGGCGCCCAACAGGAAGTTCACCGGGCCGAACACCGGTTGCAACATCAGCCGCCACATGTACCCGGCGACGATGGGCGCCATCATCATCGGCAACAACAACAGGGTGAACAACACCCGGTTCAGCCACCCGCTGGTGTGGTTGGCCATGAACAACGCGACCGCGAACCCGATGCCGAACTGGACGACGAGGCCGATGCCGACGTAGTAGGCCGTGTTCCAGATGGCGTTGTGCACGCGGTCGGAGGTCAGCAACCCAACGTAGTTCTCGAAGCCGATGAAGTTCACCGATTGCTGGGCGATGGTGAGGTTCAGATCGGTGAAGCTGATGTACAACGACCACAGCATCGGGAAGATGACCAGGGCCAACAACGCCAAGATCGCGGGGAGTGCAAACCAGTATTCGAGGTACTCGTTTCTCGTGAACCGTGACAACCGCCCGCCGGTAGAGGTGTTATCTGAAGCCATCGACTCGAAGACCCTCCAAAAGTCGTCTGCCGTTCGTTCGACCGTCCCGAATCACGGGTGACCGGGCGACCTCAGTTCCAGAGCCCGGCGTTCTTCCACGCCTGGATGACGTTCTGGTAGTACTCTTTCTGTTGTTCGCGACCGAGTTCCTCGACGGTGCTGTTCCAGGAGTCCTCGACGTTCTGCAGCGTGGTGTCGACGCCCTGGTCGCCGGCGACGAACTTCGACATCTCGACGGACAGCTCCTCGATGTACTGTGGGGCGCCCGGCCAGTACGGTTCGGGGTACCCCTGTTGGAGCGTCTTCTGGACGGCGTTGGCGTACTCGCGGGCGGCCGCCATCGTCGGGAACGCGATCGAGTCCTCCGGGGCGGCGTCGCCGCTGAACTCCCGGTACTGGTTTTGCTGGGTGTAGATCGCGGGGTCTTCGAAGTGACCGTTGCGGAACGGGTCCTCCCCACAGCCCGGGTCCGAGACCATGTGTTTGCTGAACTTGTTGATGGTCATCTGCTGGGCGAACCGGTAGGCGGCCAACTGTTTGGTGTTACTGGTGTAGGCCGGGACGCTCAGCACACGGCCCACCGGCATCGCGGAGGCCGCGGTTTTGCCTTCGAAGCCCGGGACGGGGGCCGCGCCCCACTTCCCGGAGACGCGTTTGGAGGCCGCGGCCTTCTTCGGGACGTCGGTCCACTGGACGACCATCGCGACGCGTTCGTTGAGGAACGCGTCCCGCAGCCCGGCGTACCCATACGACGCGGACTGTGGGTCGGCGTACTGGAGGGTCTCCTTCCAGCTCTCGAGGGCCATCCGACCGGCCTCGGTGTTGATCTGGGGGTTCATGTCCTCGTCGAAGTAGATGCCGCCAGCGCCCCCGAACCGGGTGAGGAACCACCCATAACAGAACCCACGACTCCCGTAGGTCGCCACCCCGTACTCGACGTCGCTTGCGTTCTCGGTGAAGTACTTCGCGACTTGGTTGAACTCCGACCACGTCTTCGGGACGGACTGGTTGTGCTCCTCGAAGAGGTCCTTGCGGTACACGAGGATGAGGACGTCGCCGTCGATGGGTAACGCGTAGGTGTTGCCACCCCACTGCGTGTAGATTTCCCGGAACGGTTTCAGCGTGTCATCCATCGCCGGGCTCCACCCGGACACCTCCATCATGTTGTCAAGGGGAACGATGTGCCCGTTCGCGGCGAAGGTCCCCATGTACTGGGGGTAGTACCCCACGAGGTCGAAGGCGCCACTCCCGGCGTTGAACTCCGTGCGCAGCTTCTCGGGGAGTTCGCTGAACCCATACCCCTGGATGTTCGAGAGTGTGACGCCCGTCTCCTGTTGGATCTCGTCCTGGAACCACCGGAACGGGTTCGTGTTGTGTCCGCTGTCCATGGCGTGGACGATCGAGGTGCCATCGACCTCCTCGTCCGGGTTGTCGGGGATGTCGACCTCGTTTGCTGCTCCGCCACCGCCACCGGTCAAGCCCAGGCACCCGGCGGATGAGGTCGCGGCCGCCGCGGTCGCCCCACCGGCGAGTTTCATGAACCGTCGACGCGCGATACTGGCCTGCCCCTCTGGATATCGAGTCATAGCGATACAAACTGATATTTACGTGAATGGTATAATAAAGGTGACCCCAACGGCAACCCAATTTTCGACGATTACGGGGTGAAACCGGTTAGCGTTCAACCACTTCGAGCTCGTGGCCGTCCGGATCCTTGGTGAACGCGTAGTTGTACCCACACGACTCCGGGTCGCGGTAGTCGGTGGACTCCCGCTCCATCAGTGTCGCCCAGTAGGCTTCGAGG
>JBDGTJ010000045.1:0-8958 GCA_042216925.1 Halobacteriaceae archaeon | reverse complement strand
TCGAGTTCCTCCACACCACCCTGCGGCACAACGTCTTGAACGGGTTGAACATCATCCTCGGGAACGCCGCGCTCCTGGAGGCAGAGGCCGACGAGGACCATCACCCCCAGTTGGCGACGATCCACGACCGTGGCGAGGAACTCGCCCGGTTCACGAAGGCGACGACCGCCCTCATCGAGAACTTCGATGACACCACCGACATCGACCTGTCGGCCACCCATCTCCGCACGGTCCTCAGTCGCGAGGTCGACCGGTTCCGACACCAACACCCACGCGCCGAACTCGACGTCGAGGTCCCGACCGACCTCTACGTCGTCGCCGACGACTTTGCCCCCGACCTGTTCGGGAACCTGTTGTCCAACGCCCTCGAGCACAACGACGCCGACCCGCCACGGGTCACGGTGACCGCCGACGCTACCCAGGACGTCGTCGACGTCCAGATCGCCGACAACGGACCCGGCATCCCCGACGCGGACAAACAGCGGATGCAACAGTGGAACACCAAACGCCCCGACAGCGCCGGGACCGGGTTGGGGTTGGCGATCGCCAACACCATCGCCACCCGGTACGACGGCACCCTCAGCCTCGAGGACAACCACCCGACCGGCACCATCGCCGTCGTCGAACTCCCGCGGGCGAGTCCCCTCGACGCCTAGGCGGGATCCCACCCGACGAAGGAGTCGGCTTCCAACCCGATATCGAGGGCCTTGCTTACCCGGGCCAGCCACAACGCGACCCCGGCCAGGACACAGGCGCCCACGACCGTCGACGCCTCGAAGGCCGCGGCCACGCCGCGGTGGTCCCGGTCGGTGACCTGCCCCCGCGCAACCGCCCGCGCGTACCGGATGAGTGCCGCCTCTCCATCGTCGAAGGGAGCCCCATCGAAGTGGGCGATCCCCGTGATCGCGGCGTCGCTCACGCCGCGGTCCCGCGCCCGCTGGACGTGGTGGTGCCAGAGGTACTGACTACTCAGCTCGGCGGCCACCGCCAGAACCACCAGCTCCCGCTGCTCGTCGTCCAACCCCGCCGCCTCGCCAGCCGCGTCGATGAACGCGTCGGCGGCCGCCAGGGCAGCGGGATTGTTCCCCAGGGCCGCCCGCAGGTTGGGATAGGTTACCGACGGGTCGCCCTCATCGGCGGTCGGGGGATCCTCGACGGGCGAGACTCGGGCCATACCCCGTCCTTCACCCAACTATCACAAAAAGGGTATGCGTGCCAGCACTGGGAAGCCAACGATTTTGGCAGGTGACACCGATCGGCGGTCATGGACATCCAGTGTCTCACCCCCGAGGACGTCGACCCCTTCCTCGAGGCCCTCTGGATCCCCGCCCAACGCGAACTGTCGACCCACACACCGTACACGCTGTGCGAGGACATCCGCGAGGACGGCCACACCTACCGGCAGTCCCTCCTCGAGGACGACGACGCCCGCACCCTCGTCGCCCGATCGCCGGACACCTGGATCGGGTTCCTTACCGCGATGATCGAGACGCCGCCACCGATCTTCGAACAGGATCCCGCCTGCCGCGTCGACGAGGTGTACGTCGCTCCTGCCCACCGTCGTCGCGGCGTCGCCACCGCCCTCCTCGAGGCCGTCGAGGAGTGGGCCCGCACCCGAGACTGTGTGGCCCTCACCCTCGTCGTCCCGGCGGGCAACGACGCCGCCACCGCGGTGTACGACGCCTACGGGTTCGACGTGGCAGAACACAACATGCACTACCAGCTCGAGGCCTGAGCGCCAAGCCCCCGCCAGCCCTCGGGGGCAGGCCGAACTCCTCGATCGGCGGCCCTCGATTCAGGCCGGTTCACTCCTCCCCGGTCCAGAAGTCGACGTCGTCGTCGATGCGGTAGAACCCGTGGAGGGACCGGTCCTCCCGGCCCCCGGGCGGGGAGCCGACGAAGACGCCGAACTTCTCGCTGTCCGGGTAGACGGTGACGTCGGGGTCGGTCATCGTCGAGACCATCAGGTACCGCAACGGGTCATCGCCGTCGTTGACGACGACGTGGGCGCTGTCGGGTCCCGGCGGGAAGGCCAGGTAGTCCCCGGCCTCGATCGGGGTCGGTTCGTCGTCGACCCGCACCGTCCCCGCCCCCTCGAGGACGTACATCGCCTCCTCGTTGGCGGTGTGGTAGTGATAGGGCCAGGCGCGATGGTCGGGTTCCAGCTCGTAGAGGCTGGCGCCGATGGCGTCACCGTCGGCGGCCGCCCCGAGCTGCTTCCGGCGGAACGCGGTGTCGCCGTGGTGGGACTCGGTCCAGTCCAGGTCGGCCTCGTTGACGTGGCCCATACCCGGTACCCTGGCCCCCACCGGGTTAGGGGTTCGGTCCGGCGGGATCGAACAGCGATTCGACGTCGGTGTCGAAGTGCTCGGCCAACGCGAATGCCAGCTCGAGGCTGGGGTCGTAGCGGTCGCGTTCGATGGCGTTGATCGTCTGGCGGCTCACCCCGACCGCGGCCGCCAGGTCGGCCTGGCTCAATCCCTCGGCCTCACGTCGTTCGCGGACGCTGTTGTTCACGGGCGGTACCGCACCACCACGTAGTTCCCGACCCAGACGAGGATGACCCCGGCAGAGACCCACAGCATCGTCCACACCGCGGTGGGGACGGTGACCGTCGCCGTGATCGAGAGCAGGCGCGCGAGGCTGGCACCGACGACGAGGACGACCGCGAGCACCAGGATCGTCCGGTGGCTCGCCCGTCGTTCGAGGGCGCGGTCGCGTTCGTCGAAGAGGGGTACCGGGCTCGTCCACCAGATGGCGAGCGCGACGACGATGCCCAGCCAGTAGAGGAGCTCCCCGGCGAGCGGATAACCCGCCCCGTCCCGGAGGCCGATCCCGAGGACGACCCCGGTCACGACGGCGCCCACCACCAGTCGGCGGTTGCGCCGACGCAGGGCCACCGGGTCGCCACCGGTCAACATCGCCGGTCACCACCCGTGGGTGTGGCGTCGGTGAGCCTGGCGGCGACCAGCGGGGCGACGAGCCAGAGGGTCAGGGAGGCGACGATCGCGACGACGGTGTCGGCGACGATCCCGGAGGGGAGATACCCCCGGAACAGGAGGATGTAGGGGCTCATCCCGACGGCGGCCACGAGGATCTGGAGGCGTGGCGGGAGCGCCTGGAAGGTGCGGTCGCCATCGACGTGTTCGTTGAGGATGAACAGGGCGACGGTGACGAGACAGACAAGGGTAACCTGGAGGGGGCCTGACAACGCCATCAGATCCACCCTCCGTGTGGTTGTATTGATACGACCATGGGTGTGTAAAGGATGCTTTACAGTAAAGTGTGTTTTACACCGCTGCTTATAGCTACCGATTTCCCGGTCGATTTCCAACCGCGGTCAGTCCTCGGCCTCGAACTCCCGGAACCGGGTATCCGTCACCGGCTCGAGGTCCTCGGCCGCCAACCGCCGGTTCTCCTGTTCGACCCGCATCGCCAGCAACCGCTGGATCTCCCGCATCCGGAAGGAGATCGTCCGCAGGTGATCGTCGTCCGCTGCATGGGTCGCCTCGTTCCCCGGACTGGACTGGCCCATACCCACCACACGGGTGCCCCATCAGTTACCTGTTGGGTCGGCGCCAGCGGCCCAGGACCGACGGATCGCTCTGGCCCCTGCCCTCGACAGCGGGCGCCCACCCGATGGTACCGCCACCAGCTCGAGACTCGACAGCGCACCGGGGAACTGCGGGGGCAGCGGGGGAGGGAATCGGGCTCGACGGTCCAGAAGTGACGTCCCACGAGCCGATCCCAGCATACCCTCGGGAGGCTACCCCAATAGGTGTATGGCAACCACCCGGTGATGGACTGTCCTCCCCGTAACCCTGGACTGGAGTAACCTCCCGGTAAGCCCGGAGTTTTGCCCGTCCAGCACGAGACGTCTCCCATGGCCCGCGGGCTCACCCGTCGAACCCTGCTCGCCGGGGCCGGCGCCTCCGCCCTCGCCGGCTGTCTCGGCAGCCTCTCGGACCCAGCCACTGACCCCACCGACGACGTGCCACCCGCTGGACCGGACATCCCACCGACACGCGAGGACCGGTTACCACTGCCCATGGCCCCGGCTGCCCTGCGGGAGCAGGCGGTCTCCGGGGGCCCACCGAAGGACGGCATCCCCTCGATCGACGATCCCACGTTCGTCCCCGCCGCCCAGGCGACCGACCACCTCGCCCCGGCCGACCCCGTGTTCGGCCTCGCGATGGCTGGATCGGCGAAAGCCTACCCCCAATCGATTCTCGTCTGGCACGAGATCTGCAACGACACCATCGCCGACACCCCGGTGAGTGTCACGTACTGTCCACTGACCGGGACCGCGATGGGATTCAAACGCGGACAGACGACCTTCGGGGTGTCCGGGCGCCTCGTGAACAACAACCTCATCATGTACGACCGAGCGACGGAGACGTGGTGGCCACAGGTCCTCGCCACCGCGATCCCCGGCCCATGGCATCCAGATCCACCCATCAGGTCCCTCAGGGCGGTCCGGGTCACCTGGACGACCTGGGACCGCTGGCACACCGACCACCCCGAGACCCAGGTCCTCTCCCGCGATACGGGCTACGCCCGCAACTACGACCGTGACCCGTACGGATCGTACAACCCCCGCGACGGCTACTATGCACCCCACGCGGCCCCGTTGTTCGCCCCACTCAACCAGGACGACCGCCTCCCGCCAAAACGCGTCGTCATCGGCGCCCGGACGACCACCGCCGCCATCGCGATCGAGAAAGACACCCTCCGAGACACCCCGATCATCGACGGCACCGTCGGAACCACCCCCATCGTCGCCGTCTACGACCCCACGCTTGATACGGGGTACGTCTACACGAATCCCGACCGCCACCAGTTCGACCACGAGGATGGCCAGGTCATCGACGAGACCGGGGCCCGCCACGCCCCCGATTCACTCCCGTTAGCGCAGATCCCCGCCTTCGATGCGATGTGGTTCGCCTGGAGTGGCTTCTACCCGGACACCACCCTGTATGCCTGACCCATCCACCACGGACACCGTCTTCGACCGGACACTCCTGGCGCTCCGGGCCGTGGGCCGCCGCCGGGATGCCCGCCTCGTGTTCCTCGCGGGGGCCAGCCTCTACCTCGGACTCTACCTGTTCACGGTCGGCGACCTCGCGATCGCCCCCGACACGTCGGGACCACTGACCATCCGGACCGCCGAGGACCTCACTCGGGCGTTCGCCAGCCTCGGCTTCTTCCGGTTCGGCGCCATCGCGGTGATCTCCGTGGGCCCGGTGACCTACCTGTTCTCCCCGCTGAACCTGGCGATCGCCACCGTCCTCGCGGGGTTGGTCGCCGCGAACGGCGCCCTCACCTACCTTGGCGTGGTCCAACCCCGCGTCTGTGGATTGGAATCCTCGGTCGGCGTCCTCGCCGGTGTCCCGGCGCTCCTGTCTGGGGCTGCCTGCTGTGGACCGACGATCCTGCTCGTGATCGGTGTCCAGGCCAGTGCCACGATCATCACGGCGTTCCAGTTCCTGGTCCCCGTCGCCGTCACACTTCTCCTCGCCAGCCTCCTCGTCATCGGTCGCCAGGTCGATCCCACCCGCCTGTGAACCACTTCCTGGTCCACCCGATCTCCGGCACTCGTCTGGACTGACCGGCTCACTCTCCAACCGGATTTAGCCACTGCCCCTCCTTGACCGCGATCTGTTTGACCTGGTTGTCCGATGCCGGTCCGGGCCCACTCCCCTCGGAGCCCAACGGTTCTCTCTCGCTGGGAATCAGCCCGGTCGGTCATATCACTGGTGAGCGTCCCATCGGCTACGATTCGCTCTCAGCAGGGTCGAGCCCGCTACCTGGTCGCCGGCTACCTCGCCATCGTCGGCGAACGCCGCGCCGGGAGCCTCCGCATCCTCCTCGGCTACCCCCACGCCGCCGGGACGTCGTCCTCGGGAAGCTGGTGGGTCGCAGCGCCGTCATCGCGGTGACCCTCGGATTCGGCTCCCTCGTCACGGCGGGGCTCGTCGCCGCCACCCTCGCCGTCCCCGACCCCATCGACCTCGGCGGTGTCCTCGGGTCGATCGTCCTGGTCGGTGTCGCCTTCGCCGGCGTCGCCGTCGGCATCTCCGCGGCCGTCAGAACCCGCGGCAAGGCGATGGCACTCGCCATCGGCCTCCTGTTGATCTTCCTGGTCATCTGGGACGCGGTCGCGGCCCTGGCCTACCAGGCGGTCACCGGCTCCCTCCCCGGTCTCAAGGTCGATGCGTGGGACTTCTTGTTCCTCCGGGTCAGCCCCATCGCGGCCTTCCGTGCGCTCGCCGACGGGTTCGTCACGGGACCCCTGTCGGGGTTTTTCGTGTGGGGCCTCGAGCAGATCCCCCGTGACGCAAGCCCCGAACAGCTGACCGTCGCGAACCGGGTGCGGGGTCAGCTCCCGTTCTACCTCGAGGACTGGTTCGCCGCGCTCACGCTCCTGGTGTGGGGGGTCGTCCCCGCCGTCCTCGGGTACGCGCGGTTCAAGGACAGCGACCTCTGACTCAACCGGTGACGCCGTCCCGTTCCAGGGACTCGTACAGGTAGTAGGAGTACCCGACCACCACGATTGCCGTCAGGACCGCGGGCACGACGAGGAAGTACACGGCGTAGTCACCGAACAGGACCCCGACAAGGGCGATGGCGGCGGTGAGCTTGAACAGTCGACTCCCCAGGGCGTGCGTTCGCGCCCAGACCGCGTCACTGCTCAACGTCCAGGGGGTGCGGATGCCGACGAACCAGTTCCGTTCGGCGTTGGCCAACAGGATGCCCAGGTAGTAGAACAGGGCCGCCACCGCGACCAGGACGAACACCGTGAAATCGAAGGTGTACCCGAGGTTGTACGCGACGATCCCGATCTGGAGTGCCGTCATGAACAGCGCGAACAGGATGACGAACCAGTCGTAGTACCCGCGGAACTCGGCGATGTTCTCCCGCAACGGGTCGATGCGGGGAATCACCCAGAACACCGCGAGGAGCACCGCGGTGAGTGCGGGGACGATGGCGAGTCCCACCATCTTGTCCATGGTGGCGACCGGTTCCCCGGCGGCACTCCACCGGGTGACGATCTCCGCCGGGAGATCTGGCGCTGCGAGCACCGACACCACCGCCCCCAATACGACGAGGGCGGCGGCGACGCCGAATCGCTGCCCCGAGTTCATGGGCGACCGGTTCGCCGTCTCCCCTGAAGAATCCCCCGGGCGAGCGTCGACCAACGGGATACTTCACGTGGCGGGTGCACCGACCGATAGAGCCGCCCAGGCTCGTGTACCACCATGGACCTCGAGGAGTTCCACACCGCCAACGCCCCAACGGAATCGGCCGAGACCTTCGACCGCGAGAACAAGTACACCCTCGACGTCGCCGTCGACGGCACCATCATGGCCAAAGCCGGATCGATGATCGCCCACACCGGGGACCTGTCCTTCACCGGGCAGGCCTCCGCCGAGGGCGGGGTCACCGGCTTCCTCAAACAGGCCGCGACCGGGGAAGGCACCCCGGTCATGCGCGTCGAGGGCCAGGGCCACGTCTACCTCGCCGACCACGAGAAGAAAGTCCAGATCCTCAGCCTCGACGCCGGCGAGTCCGTCACCGTCAACGGCGAGGACGTCCTCGCCTTCGAGGCCGACGTCGACTACTCGATCACCACCATCGACAGCCTCGCCGGCTCCTTCGCCGGCGGGTTCACCAACGTCGCCCTCACCGGCCCCGGGACGATCGCGCTGACGACACATGGCGACCCGCTCGTCCTCTCGCCGCCGGTCGCGACCGACCCCGCAGCCACCGTCGCCTGGAGTAACACCACGCCGGACGTCTCGGTGAACCGCAGCCTCTCGGACATGGTCGGCCAGGAGTCAGGCGAACGGTTCCAGATGCAGTTCACCGGGGAGGACGGGTTCGTCGTCGTCCAACCCTACGAGGAACACGCCTAACCGGTCGCCTGGACCTCGTAGTGGGTGGCGTACTCCTCGTACTCGAGGAGCAACGCCTCCTCGGCCGGTGGCAGGTAGGCGCGGCGGTAGTCCTCGCCGGCGAAGGCCTCGACGGTCTCCCAGTCCGCGAACCGGGTGATCGTCACGAACTCGACGCGGTCCCCGTCCTCGCGTCGCGCCAGCTCGTACCCGCGGTACCCCTCTCCCAGATCGTCGGCGATCTCGGGGTACTGGTCCTCGACGAGCAGCGACTCGAAGGCGGCGGCGTCCTCGGGCGTGGTCCAGCCCCGCCAGATCCGGAGGATCATCGGTGCTCCCCCGGGTGCTGCGTATCCGCGGTCACCCACTCGAGGACCGCCCGCCAGAACCGTCGGTAGTCGGGCCACTCCACCATGCCATACCCCCACTTGATCCCGGGGTCGCTGGTGTAGGCGACCGACCGCCCCGCGCCGACGTCGTCGGCGACCAGCAACGGGTGGTCCTCGACGGTCGCCAGCACCGACCCCGTCGCCCCGGCGACCTCGTTGTACCCGTACACCACGGGCAACCCGGCAACGTCGGCGGTGATCGGGTGGTCCCCGTCGATCATGGTGGGGTCCACGCCCTCGGGTCGTTCGACGCGGTCGTCGTAGATCGGTTGCAACGCGACGGGTAACACGTCCTCGACGAGGGTGCCCTGCCAGTTCCCGACGCCCTGGTAGCCCTGGTAGGTCATCCATCCACCGCAGTACACCAGTCCGCCGCCGTCCTCGACGTACTCGGCGAGCACCCGCAACAGGTTCGGGCCCGGGATCGCGTCCTCGAAGAAATGCGGTTCCAGGGTGCCCCGGGTGAGGTCGCTGACGATCACGGCGTCGTAGGCCGCGAGGTCTGTGACCGACCGCGGGAACTCCGTCATCGTATCCGGGCCATCGAGATGGGTGGGCGTGACGCCGTCCATGTCCTCCATCGCCTCCAGCAACGGTTCGAAGTCCGTGATCTTCCGGTAGAACTGGCGGAAGCTGTCCGCGCCGACGTAGAACTGGTTGGCCTGGAGCTTGAA
>JBDGTJ010000054.1:0-9025 GCA_042216925.1 Halobacteriaceae archaeon | reverse complement strand
CGACGTGGTCTGCCTCGCGGACGGGGAGCTCCTCGACGATCTCGGCCTCCCAGGATCCCTCGAGGACGTGGTCGCCCCACCGCTCGAACTCGTCGTAGTAGTGGACGTCCTCGAACTGGTCGGGTGGGTGGACATCCCGCGTGAACACGAGCTGGACACCGGCGTCCCGCGCACGGTCGACGACGTCGGCGACCGGCTCGATCGCGGCCTCGCTGGCGGGGGCATGGAGGCTGCCCTCGGGGTGGCAGAACCCGTTTTGCATGTCGACGACGACCACCGCTGTCGTGTCCGCGTCGAACTCCATACCCGGCGCATGGGTCGTGAGCGGGTTACCGGTTTCGCTCGGGTCCCGGCCGAGTCGAGGTTTTTTACGCACTCATCCCCTTGGGTCAGGTCATGCGTGCGTTGTTCGCTGTCGCCCTCTCGGTCGGGGTGCTCGTGGCCTCCACCCCGGCGGTCGGCCTCCTCGTGTCCACGCCACCGGCCGACCAGCCCGCCGACCCGAGCGGTGACCCACTCGGGTGGGAGTCGGGGTACTGGCACAACGAGTCCATCGCCGTCGACCAGACAGACGGCCTGAACGAATCGGAACTTGAAGCATTTGTCTCGCGGGGGATGGCCCGCGTCGAGTTCATCCGCAACCGCGAGTTCAGATCCGACGTCCCGGTGAACGTGATGTCCCGGGAGGCCTACCGCAACCAGACCTCGAGTAACACCACCACGCAGTCCGCCTTCGCGCGCTGGAACAACCAGGTGTGGGAGGGCCTCTGGATCGTCGGCGAGGACACCAACGCCCAGTCCGCGTTGTCCTCGACCTCCGGGAGTGCCGTCGCGGGGTTCTACTCGCCGTCCCGGGACGAGATCATGATCATCACCCCCAACACCTCCCAACCGACGATCAGCAACGCGACGCTGATCCACGAACTCGTCCACGCCTTACAGGACCAGTACATCGACCTCTCGGACCCGAAGTACTACCGGGGCGTCGACGGGACCCAGGACGCCTCCTTGGCGGTGTCGGGCCTGATCGAAGGTGAGGCCAACTACGTCGAAACCGAGTACAGCACCCGGTGTGGCGGCGCCTGGAGCTGTGTCCCCACCCCGGACACCGGGAGCGGCGGTGGCGGCGCAAGCGACATCAACTACGGGATCTATCTAACCATCTTCCACCCGTACAGCGACGGCCCCGTCTGGGTGAACGACATCATCGATCAGGGCGGCTGGGATGCACTGACGGCCCGGTACCAGGACATCCCGGTCTCCACCGAACAGATCATCCACCGCACCACCGAGGACCCCGCACCCATCGAGTTCACAGACTCCGGCACAAACGGCTGGTCGACCTACCCGAACCAGGGCGTCGACGGCGCCGACACCGTGGGTGAGGCCTCGATCTTCGCGATGTTCTGGTACCAGAGCCGGAACTACAACGCCGGCATCGTCGACTGGCAGGCCATCGCCGCCGACGGCAAATACGACGCCTACGACTACGCCAGCGCCCCATCGAGTGGCTGGGGCAACGACTTACTCGTCCCCTACCAGAAAGGCAGCGGCGAGGACGCCGCCGCCGGCTACGTCTGGAAGACCGTCTGGGACACCGAACGCGACGCCACCCAGTTCAAGGAGGCCTACCTCCAGATCCTACAGACCCACGACGCCATGCGGTACGGGCCAAACACCTACGTCGTCGAGCGGCAACCGTTCGCGGATGCCTTCCACGTCGTCCAGGACGGGACGACGGTCACCATCGTCAACGGACCCAACGTCTCGGCGTTGACCGACATCCGCCCGTCGATCACCATCGACCAGTACCAGACCACGACCACCACGACCACGACACAGACGACAACCACACAGACGACAAAGACAACGACGACCACCGCAACGACGACCGAATCGACGACCGCGACCACCGAACCCACCACGACGACCTCCGGCGCCACCGGGCCGGGCCTCGGCCTCGCCATCACCGTCACCGCCATCCTCGTGGCGATCGTCCTCGCCCGGGGTCGTCGGTAGGGTGATGCACCGCGGCGCCATCGCGGTGGTCCTCGCCACCACCGTCCTCCTCGCCGGCTGTGCCACCATCACCTGGGATGACGCCACGACCACCACTGACGACCCCGACCCCGCCGGTCCCGACCCGGCGCGTGACGTCCTGGGCTGGGAGGACGGGTTCTGGCACAACGACTCCATCGCCGTCGACCAGACAGACGGCCTGAACGACTCCGAACTCCAGGCCTACGTCGCCCGCGGCATGGCCCGCGTCGAGTACATCCGGAACCGCGAGTTCAAATCCGACGTCCCGGTCACCGTGATCTCCCGGGACCAGTACCGGTCCCGGACCACCGGCGACGTCGCCCCCGCCTACCGCGCCTGGAACAACCAGGTGTGGGAGGGCCTCTGGATCGTCGGCGAGGACACCGACGTCGCCGCCGCCCTCTCCTCGACCCGGGGCAGCGCCGTCGCCGGATTCTACTCGCCGTCCAACGACGCCATCACCATCATCACCCCGACCCCCTCGGAACCGACGATCAGCAACGCGACGCTGATCCACGAACTCGTCCACGCCTTACAGGACCAGTACGTCGGCCTGGGCAACCCCCGGTTCGGCGGCCGGACCCAGGACGCCCAGCTCGCCGCCGATGGCCTGATCGAGGGCGAGGCCAACTACGTCGAAGCCCGGTACAGCCAACGGTGTGGTGGCGCCTGGCAGTGTGTCGCCCCCGCGGACACCGGCGATGGCGGCGGCCTCCCCGCTGATTTCAACTTCGGCCTGTTCGTCACCATCTTCCAGCCGTACAGCGACGGCCCCGTCTGGGTCGACCACATCATCGAACGGGGCGGGTGGCAGGCGTTCAACCGGTACTACAGTGCCGTCCCGACCTCCACCGAACAGATCATCCACACCACCCAGGAGGAACCGGTGGGGGTGACGGTCGCGACCACGGCGACGGACGGCTGGGAACGGTTCCCCGACCAGGGCGTCGACGGGGCCGACACCGTGGGTGAGGCCTCGATCTACGCGATGTTCTGGTACCAGAGCCGGACCTACGGTGCCGACGTCCTCGACTGGCGCGCGATCAACGACGTCGACAACCCCCTGGATACCTACAACTACTCCAGTCCCCCATCGCGTGGCTGGGCCAACGACGTCCTGGTCCCCTACCGGAACCAGAGGGGCGAGGACACCGACTACGGCTACGTCTGGAAGACCGTCTGGGACACCGAACGGGACGCCACCCAGTTCAGACAGGCCTACCTCGAAGTGTTGGCCGCCCACAACGCCACGCGACTCGACCCCGGGACCTGGGTGGTGCCGTCGGGCCCGTTCGCCGACGCGTTCCGCATCACCCGGAACGGGTCGACGGTCACCATCGTCAACGGTCCATCGACGGCCGCGTTGGCCGACATCCACCCCCGGACCACCGACCCCACTGAAACGACGACGCAGTCGACGACCACCGGCGCCACCGGGCCGGGCTTCGGCCTCGCCGCCGCCCTCGTCGCCGTCGTCCTCGCGGCACTGCCCCGCTGGCGAAGCGAATAGCCTTTTCCTCCGGCCAGGGAACCACCCGGTATGACCGACGACGAGTCCGGGACCCCGCCGTTCGAGATGGTCGAGCCCGCGACCATCGCCGCGGGCGACGCCACGGACGCCTACTTCGACCGGACCATCGAGACGCTGGCGGCCGCCGACCGCGACCCGACCGTGGTCGCGGAGGTCACCGCCGACCAGTTCCCAACCGGCGAGTTTGACCTGTTCGCCGGCCTCCCCGACGCCGCCCACCTCCTCGAGGGCCTGCCCGTCGACGTCGACGCGCTCCCCGAAGGCACCCTCTTCGATGGTGGGCCGGTCCTCCGGATCGAGGGCCCTTACCGCGCGTTCTGTCGGTACGAGACCGCGTTGCTCGGGTTCCTCTCCCAGGCCTCGGCCATGGCGACGGCCGCCCTCGAGGCGCGTCGTGCCGCCCCGGCGGCCTCCTTACACAGTTTCGGCTCCCGGCACGTCCACCCCGCCATCGCACCGGTCGTCGAACGGTCCGCGCTCATCGCGGGCTTCGATGGGTTCTCGAACACCGCGGCCGAACCGTTCCTCGATCGGGAGGCCGGTGGCACGATGCCCCACTCGTTGGTGATCGTCTTCGGCCGGGGTAACCAGGCCGAGGCCTGGCGGGCCTTCGACGCCGCCGTCGACGAGGCCGTGCCCCGCATCGCGTTGGTGGACACCTACGCCGACGAGGTCGAGGAATCGTTGCGCGCCATCGAGGCCCTGGGCGAGGACCTGGAGAGCGTCCGCATCGACACCACCGGGTCTCGGCGCGGGGATATCGTCCACATCGTCCGGGAGGTCAAGTGGGAGCTGCGCGCCCGCGGCCGCGAGGACGTGGACGTGTTCGTCAGCGGTGGCATCACCCCGGACTCGTTGCGGGCGTTGCGGGACGTCGCCGACGGGTTCGGTGTGGGGAGTCACATCACCGACGCCGACCCCCTCGATTTCGCGTTGGACATCGTCAGCGTCGCGGGCGAACCGGCCGCCAAACGCGGGAAACTCAGCGGCGCCAAGCAGGTGTACCGCACGCCAGAGGGCGGCCACGAGATCGCCCTCGCGGACCACGATACCTCGCCGGAGGGGGAGCCGTTGCTGGAACCGGTGCTCCGGGACGGTGACATCGTCCGGGAGTTCGACGTCGATGCGGCCGCCGACCGCGCCGAACGGGATGGCGCCCACGTGCTGGGCGACCCCGCCTGAGCAGTGCCTCCCGGGGCTGGCAGAGCCGACCCGAATCGGAGTGGTTACCGGATCTCCTCGATGTCGCCGCCGGGGCGGCGCTCCCGGAACACCTGGGTCTCGAAGACGGTGACGCCGACGTCCTCCTCGGTCCAGGCTCCGGGTGCCAGGTCGGCCTTCCGGCAGATCCGGTCGAGGTACTCGGCGGCACTCCACCCGTTGTCCAGGGGGACCGTCGGGTACATCCAGGCGGGGCCATCGGCACCGTCGACGGCGGCGCCGTGGATGCCGACCTCGATGTCGGCGAGGGGGTCGTCGGTCAGCAGGATGTCGCCGACCGTACACACAGACACCCGGAGGTCCTGGAGTTCGGCGGCCTCGACTTCGGAGCCACAGGAGTCACCGCTGGCTGCTTCGATCGCGGCTTCGACGATGCTGTGCCCGAGCTGGCGGGAGGTTTCGTGGGTGCCGGCACAGCCACGGAGTCGGCCGGTCCCGGCTTCGAGTCTGACGAAGGCGCCGGTACGGGCATAGAAGGCATCCCGCATGCTCCCGGGTTGTTCGCGTTGCCCGTGCCGGACGTAACTCTCGACGGCCTCTCGAGCGAGTTCGACCGCGCGTGCCCCGTCCTCGAACGCGAGTTGGTCCCCCGTGACCTCGGACATTGAACCGTTATAGCGGTGGAATCACCTTCAAGCCTTCCCTCTGTCCTGAACGACAATGAAGAACCGACTTCCGGCCGTTTACAGGGCTCTTCCGCGGGTTTTACCTCGGGTTAGTGGTTGGGTTGCTGATACGTTTGGCCTTCGGTATCGAAGGTGCTGAAGGGGCAAAGCCGTTAACCGGATGCGGTGCCAACTTTCGGATGGCGGTCGAGGGAGCCCGGCTCCCGTGGCGCGAGCCAACGAGGAAAGTCCCCCCACCGTCCGGGCGGGCGACCGGGGGCGACCCCGGGGCGGGAGACCGTCGGCCCTGGAACAGCAACGACACGTCCCTCCGTGACCGATGACGCGTGCGGACCCCGACCGACACCCACACCGGGGAAGGACGGGGGCGTTAACCCGCAGAGGGTGACACGACACCCGTCGTGTGAGATCGGAGGGGATCGATGGAACGGCCTACCCTCGCCGGTGCAAGGCCACCGTGGTAGGTAGCCCGGACACCCCACCCACGTGGTGGCCATGGTGGCCGCTCAGCCGAATGCCGGGCCGAACAGAAGGGGGCTTACTCCCCTCAACCGCCGTTTCTACGCCGCCTCACCGAGTCGGAGGCTTTCTGCGTCGAGCTCCGCGACCGGCGGCAGCTCCCGGAGTGCGGGTCGGGCGAGGATGTACCCCGCCAACACGAGGAACCCGCCACCGGACACCCACAGCGTGGTGACGGGCCCGAGGACACTGCCCATGACCCCGCCGACGAGGGAGGCGATCGGGAGGGCCGCGGTGCTGGCACTCGAGAGCACCGAGGACACCCGGCCAAGGAGGTCCTCGTCGACGGCCGACTGGATCGCCGCCGAGATCGCGACGTTGGTCGCGCCGATCGGGACGAACGTCGCGACGAAGAGCGCGACCGTCGCGGGCAGCCACCCGACCAGCAGGGCCCCGGCCCAGGTGAGGGCGCTGAGCAGGCCGGCGCCGGCCAGCACCCGGCCGAACGGGTAGCGCTGGATGAGCGAGACCGCCGCCGACCCCAGCAGGTTGCCCCCGGAGATCGCCGCGAGGAGCAGGCCGTAGGTCTCGGCGCCGCCGAGGCCATCGGCGTAGGCGGGTAACACGGCCGTGGAGATGCCGAACACGAAGTTGACGACGAGGGCGCCGGCCACCAACGCGGCCAGCAACGAGCCCCGGATGTACCGGATGCCCTCGCGGAGTTCGTCGAGGTAGCCATCGAGGGCGCCCGTCTCCTCGTCGGCTGCCTCCTGGGCTGGTTCACCGCCGTCGGTCGTGGCCGCCCCGGCGGCCGTGGGTTCGGAGCGGTCGGTCGCCGTCACCGCGAAGGTAATCGTCGCAAACAGGACGGCCGCCACGGCGAAGGTGGCGGCATCCACCGTGTAGAGGGTGACGGCGCCGAGGGTGGCGACGAGGAGGCCGCCGGCGGCGTTGGCGCCGAGGTTCACACTCTGCATCGCGAAGCTCATCGCGGAGTTCGCACTGACCAGGCGCTCGTCGTCGACGAGGCGGGGGACCGCCGCGGTGTGGGCGGGATAGCCGAGCTGGGCGATCGCCGCCATCACGGGCACGATCGACAACACCACCCAGACCGACAGCGCCCCGAGGTAGGCGGCCACGGGCACGACCAGGACGAGGACGCCCTGGGCGAGTTGGGTGCCGACGAGGACCCGGCGGAGCCGCCAGCGGTCGACCAAGGGGCCGGCGAGGAACTGGAGGGCCGCGGGGACGCGGGTGAGGAAGCCGGCGACGCCGGTGTAGAACGTCGACCCGGTCAACGCGTAGACGAGCCACATCGCGGCGATGGTGTAGAGGCTGTCCCCGACGTTGGTGACGACGCGGCCGAGGAACAGGCGGACGAACGCGGTGTTGCGGTGGAGGTCCATGGATATACTCCAGGCGCCACCACCCCTTGTATGTTAGCAGATAGACATTTCTGTAAGTCCGTTCCCAGAAACGCGTTTCAGTCACTCGAGTGACACGCGCTCGGACTCGAGGATCGTCAACGCCTCGTCGACGAGGAGTTCCAGGCGCTCACCGCCGAGCTCGACGCTGGTCTCCACCCGGAGTGGGTCCTCGGCGACGATCTCGGCGTCCCCACCCAGCAACCACCCCATCTCCCAGATCGGGGCCTCGAGGTCGTGGCCGTGGTCCCGGGCGAAGGTCTGGATCACCGGGTGGTTCATCAGTGCCGCCGGCAACACACTCTCCATTGACACCCCACACCGCTGGCACTCCCAAGCGACCGACACCGTCATCCCCGCCGCCCCCTCGTCGACGGGGTTGATGCCCCCGTCGATGGGACCGGCACACATCTCGCAGAACCCGTGATCGAAGAGCAGGTGCCGGGTCCAGAGGTACTCGCTTGCGACTTCCGCGTACGCATCGAGATCGTAGGACTCGAAGACCCCCGGTGGGATCGGGTAGGTGGTGATCGGTTCCTCGCAGTCCGTACAGGACACCGTGAACGTCCGACCCTGGTAGTTCCCCGTCAGCGCTCCGCCACAGAGGATGCAGTCCCCCTCGACCGGGACGTCATCCACGTCGGCGGTCTTCGTGAACCGCCCGGCCAGGACGGCACCGAACACCTGGGACCCCGAATAACTCAGATCGTAACCCTCGTCCTCGGTCCTGGTGACGAAGGTGTCCCGAAGCTTGTCGAGATGGTAGTTGAACTGGCCGCTGTCCCGTTCCCCCACGCGTTCCCGCAGTGCCGAGAACGACAGCGGGTCATCGGCCCGACCCAGGGTCTCGATGATCGATATCCGCGTCTCGTGGCCGAGCACCTCGAAGGCGGCGTCGGCGCTGATCTCCTGTTCGACGATCCCGGGTTCACTCCCCATGAACGCAGGTCTACGGGTAGAGTGCGAAGTGTGTTTCGCCTCACGGGAAGGCTGAAGGCCCTCAGCCCCGTGGTCGCTGTCGATGCGTCGCCGTCGGTACCTCCAGGCCCTGGCCGGGACCGTCACCATCGCGGGGTGTCTTGGCACCCCGGAGACGGGGTCGGCCACCCCACCGCCGGATACGCCACTGGCCGAGCTACTGCCCCCGACCCCGGACGGGATGACCGCCGACGAACGCGTCACCCTCGACACCGCGGACACGGGGGCCGAGGCCGGCCTGTTCGTCCAGTACACGGCCGCCGCCGGGGAACGGTACTACGTCGAGGTCCTGCGCTGGCCAGCCGCCGCGGCAGCCACCGCGGGCGTTGACCTCTACCGCGGGTACAACAGCGAGGAGGGCGAGTGGCAACTCTACGTCTCGGAGGGCGTGTTCAGCTGGGCGGGCGCCACGCTGGGCGGCGACATCGACACCCTGGTATCGATCCTCGGCAGTGTCCGTTGGCTGTCCCCGGCCGTCGTCCGGGCCACCGACCAGCTCGCCGTCTAGGCGGTGAAGCCGTCCTCCCACCGGAAGGCGCCGTCGCGGTAGACGACCTCGCCGTCGACCGCGATGTGTGCGTCCTCGCGCATGTCGGTGATCATGTCGACGTGGACCGCCGACTGGTTGCCCGACTCGCCCGGGGGCAGACAGGCCTCGTAGGCGCGCCCGACCGCGAGGTGGACGGTGTCCCCCATCTTCTCGTCGAAGAGGATGTTGTCGGTGAACCGGTCGATCCCGCGGTTCA
>JBDGTJ010000041.1:0-9117 GCA_042216925.1 Halobacteriaceae archaeon | reverse complement strand
GGCGAGGGCGGCCACTACGAGGAGGGCGATGGCGGTGACGACGGTGTCGAGGTTGTGCAGGACCGGCAACACCGCGAGCGCGGGCGCCGCTACGAGTGCATACCGGGTATCGGTGCGGGTGCGGGCGATGGCGTACACCGCAAGCGGCGCCACCAGCAGGCCGGCGGTCTGTTCGTCGACGGGCATCGACCGGTGGAGGTACAACCCCTCGACGGCGAGGATGGCGCCCGCGAGGAGGGCGGCCTGCCAGGCCCGATGGGTGGGCCAGCCCGCTTGCCGGGCGAGGCGGTGGGTGATGGCGACCGCGAGGAGGGCGGTTGCCGTGCCGACGATGGCGATGGCGGGTTGGGCGATCGAGAGCGGCGTCGCCCCCGTGATCTGGGCGAGGACGGCGAGGAAACTGGTGAACGCGAGGCTGTCGACGGCCATCTGGCCGAGGGGCAACACATCCGTGGCGAGGGTGTGGGCGGTGAGGCCGGCGTAGATGACGCCGTCGGGGTTGAACGGGAGCGGCGACCGGTACAGTGGCCCCATCCGCAAGGCGGTGCCGACGGCGAGGATGGCGAGGACCGCGAGGCGACGCCTTGTGTCACCCATGCCGGTCACCACCGTCGAACTGGGTGGCCGGGGGTCGGGCGAGGATGGCGACCGCGGTGAGGAGGGCCGCCACCACGAGGACCGCGGTCGCGGCGAGGAGGACGACCACCAGTGTCACGGGGGTCGGCCAGGGGTCGAGGTGGATGCCGGCCACCGTCAACACCCCGCGTCGATCGAGGGTGGCCAGGCCGAGGGCGGCGGTGATCGCGGCCAGGAGGATGGCGGGCGCCCCGACGCGGAGGCTGTCTGCGAGGAGGTGGCCGATCACCTGTGTGGGGGAGGCGCCGGTGGCGCGGTGGATGGCGATGGTCCGGCGGTTGGCGGCGACGGACTGGGTGAGGGCCGCGGTGGTGGTGCCGACGGTCATCAGGCCGCCCAGGCCGAGCAGGACCGCGACGAGGACCCCGAGGTTGCCGACGAGGGCGCGGGCGGCCTGGCCGAGGCCGGACCCGGGCCGGGTGAGGCCGGCGGTGGCGAGGGCGGTGGCGATGCGGTCCCCGCCCCGGATCGTGACCGTGGTCTCGGCGACGACGCGTCCGTCGAGGGTGAGGGCGAGTTCGTAGTCGCCGGGGGCGAGCCGACCCTGGTCGACCCTGATCGTCCGGGTCTGACCCGGTGGGACGGTGATCGTCGCCGACCGGGGCGTGGGCGCCGCCAGGGTCAGGGACCGGGTGAGCGAGTGGTTCCACGGGTTGGTGAGGGTGATGGTGGCGGTGACGGGGTCGAACACCGACGGGTGGGCAGGCGTCGTGGTGAGCGTGGTCTGGAGGCGGCGGGTGGCGTCGGGGTCGACGGTGACGGTGGCGGTGGTCTCGCGGTCGCCGGCGGTGACCCGGACCGTGGTCTCGCCCGGGGTATCGAGGGGGAGGCGGACCGTGCCGTCGGCGCCGGTCCGGTAGGTCGTCCCGTCGAGGTGGACGGTGGCGTCGACGGGGGCGCCGGCGACGGTCTCGACGCGGACCAGGGGGTCGCTCTCCGGCGGTGCCACGGCGGGGAGACCGACGAGCTGGAGGGCGTCGGCGGGGCGGACCGTGAGGGTCGACGTGGTGTTGGCGACGGTGACGGAGTGGGTGCCGACGCCGTCGACGGGCAGGGGAATCCGGGTGGTGTGGTGGGTGAACGCGGGGACGGTGACGGTGTGGGTGCTCGTTCGGCCGTCGACGGTGACGGTGACCCGGGTGGTCGTCCGGGTGGTCGTGGGGTTGAGCACCGTCACCCGGGCGGTCGGGGTGGTGGCGGTGGACGCGGTCTGGGGGATGGCGACGGCGACGACGCGGGCATCCCCGACGCCGGTGGCGGGCTGGGGGTCGGTGCGGATGAACTGGACCACGGCTGGTGGGCGGTCGGTGAGGTGGGCGGCGGTCCCGCGGGTGACGAGGAGCTGGTCGTCCTGGAGGCCGGGGGCGGTGTAGGTGCCGACGACGGTCACGCGGGTGAGGGCCATGGTGGTCGACCCGCCGAGTAAGAGGGTCTCGCCGACGCCGACATCGAGGGTGGCAGCGAGGTCGGCGCCGATCACGGCCTCGCCCCGGGTGGTGGGGGCGGTCCCGGCCTGGAGGGTGGCCTCGGTGACGGAGGTGTAGGCGGGCCAGTCGATGCCCCGCACCAGGTAGGGGGTGCCGTCGTGGACGGCCAGGGCCAGGATCTCGGGGCTGGCGGGGACGCCACTGGCCTGGAGGGCCTCCGCGTAGGCGAGGGGGACGCGGCTCGCGATCGGGTGGGGACTCCCGGGTTCGGTGATGGTGGCGGTGCCGGCGCCCAGCGCGGGGCCCACCGTGGTGGTGAGGGCGGCCAGCACCGCGAGGAAGGCGAGGAACGCCGCGAGGGTGGCGGCCGTGGGGACGATGGCGCGGGCATCGAGGACGCGGGGCCGCCCCCAGGGCAGTGGCCAGTGCCGTGGTCGGGTCGACCGGATGATGCGGGCGGGGGCCGCCCGCAGGAGTGGGGTGACGGCGGCGATGGCCGCGATGGCGGCGCCGGCCAGCACCACCGCGGCGGCGAGGCCGATGTCGGCGGCGACGGCGGCACTGACCCGGCCCGAGAGCGTGGTCGGGGTGCCCAGGGTGACGGCGGCGTTGATGGCGGCGTTGGTGAGGATGACGCCGGCGGCGTACCCCGTGGCGACGCCGACGCCGACGACCAGGAGGGTGCGGGCGATCAGGAGGCTGCCGACGCGACGCGGGGAGGCGCCGGTCGCCCGGAGGATGGCGATGGTGTCCCGTCGGTCCTGGATGGTCAGGCGCGTGAGGCTGTAGGTGGTGACGGCGACGAGGACGGTGGTCCCCGCGGCCAGGGCGAGCACGATCGCCTGGAGCTGGCGGCCGACGGCGGCGAAGAACGGGGCCACCGCCTGCAGTGGCGTGCCGGGCGGGACCGGGGCCTCGGTTGCCCGGAGGTAGTAGGTCTCCGGGTCGCCGACCGTCGCGGGGAGGGTGGCGTTGGCGAGCACCCAGTCCGTAGGGACGAAGAGGTGGTCGGCGGTGTGGACCTCGAGGACGCGGCCGGACTCGGTGAGGGTCAGGGTCGCCGGGGCCGGGGCGGTGGCGAGGACCCCGGTGGTCGGGAACGCCGGGACGTCGGTGGCGTACCGGGGCAGCGGCGTCGGCCCGCCCAGGATGGTGACGGGGCCGGTCGTCGTGGGCACAGTTGTGAGGTGGAGTTCGGTGCCCGGCGGAACCGAGGTGACCGTGGGGGCGGTGGCCTCGCCGGCGAGGGCGGTGGCGGCGCCGGTGGTGCCGGCCAGGAGGATGGCGGTGGCGGCGAGGAAGGCGACCGCGAGGGCGACGACGAGGACACTCAACCGGTCGCGACGGGTCCAGTCGAGGACGAGGATGCGGGCCGCGGTCACTCACACCACCTGGCGGCGACCCGGGCCCCGATTCATTGGTTGGCGGAGGGTGTATGGCCACCCCGCTAACTCTTTCGGCAGCCCTCGCCCCACTCCTCACCGGGATAGTTTTATTGGCATGCGTGTCGAAGAAAAGGAAGGTTTGCCGGGGATGTCGGGGACACCGGACGGCGGGCGAGCCATCTCTCCAGTCGTCGGTATCCTGCTCATGCTGGCGATCGTCGTCGCCCTCGGCGCCGTGACGACCGTGTTGCTTCTCGACTTCGGGGCGGTCCTCTCACAACCGGCGCCGTTGTACGCCCAGGACAGCAGCGTCGAGGTGGCGGTCGTCAACGGGTCGATCGCCAACCAGACCCTCGTCCTCGACCACCGCGGTGGCGATGCCGTCGCGGTGGACACCCTCCGGATTCACATCCGGTCCAACGGCACCACGATCGTCCGTTCGGTCCCCCACACCGGGGACGTCAGCGACGGCACGTGGTCCCCCGGGGAGACCTTGCCCCTGGCGTTGACCACCGCCCAGGTGTGTCGGGGCGGCGACCACCTCCAGATCGAGGTCGTCTACCAGGGCGAGGACACGAGTCACATCGTCAGCACCGAACAGGTCCCAATCAGGTATGGTGGGTTCACCATCCGGGATGGCAGTCTCGTCCCGGTCACCGACTACACCGCCACGGCGACCGTCATCGGCACCGGCCTGACCTACGGATCGCCCGGACCGAACATCCCGATCTTCCTCACCGTCCAGATCGGGGGCCGGACCTACACCCCCTGGCCCGGCAACGTCAACAACCCCAACAACCCCCGAACCCACACGTTCACCGACCAACCCGCGGGCGCCCCGATCGACGTCGCCGCGACCCGGGCCGCCTACGGCTACCTCGATTCGGCGACGCGGTGGTCGAACGGGTCCACGGACTGGGTGCGGGTTCTCCGTGACGGGGAGCGACCCCCGAACATCCAGGGATACGGTGGCCAGGCGAGCATCGCCGGGTACGTCGACCCATACGTGAACGACTCGACCGGCAGGATCGAGATCGCGGCGAACCAGGCGATCTATCTGTTCGAACTCGGGACCAGTCCCACCGGCGCGGCCGCGGACTACCAGGACATCGTCGTCCTCGTCAGCCTCCAGACCCAAGCCGACACCGTCCGCACCGTCACGACCGCCGACGGCGACACCGCGGTGGTCTGCCCGACGACGCCGTGATCGGGCCTAGACGAGGAAGATGTCGTACCAGAACGGGCGGACCACGCCGACGAGGAGGCCCAACAACACCCCGTACAGGACGAGGTACCCGCCCAGTAGGCCGGTGTCCTCCCGACGGTAGTCGTACCAGCCCACGAGGGTGGCGCCGATCGCGAGCAGGCCGAGGACGGCACCGAGGACGACGCCGGTGACGATCGTCCACGGCAGCTCGCTGATCCAGCGACCCTCGAGGCCGAGGATGCCGTGGAACAGCCACGGGTAGAGGCCGCCGACGACGGCGCCGACGCCGAGTTGGATGACGACGGCGGGCAGGAACTGGTCGTCCTCGCCGGGGCCAAGGGGATCGGTCTCGCCGGGGAGGACGTAGGCGCCCAGTAACGTGGGTTCGTCCATGATCGACATCGCGAGGGCGACGCCGTATGCCGCGACGAGTCCGGCGACGAAACCGAGCGTCGTGATCGGATGTGGCCAGGCCATATACCAGAAGGTCGATATCCCAGCATCTTAATACTTCTCGCAGCACGCGGGCAATGGCCGGCAAGCGCCGATGATGGTCCCGACGGCAGCCCGTCTCCTATCAACCGCCAGTGGTGATAGGGGCGTGGGATGGCGGAGCCGGGTGCGGGACCGAACCCCTACGGGCGTGGTGTGTCGGTGCTCAAGCGGCGGTGGGTTCGCAGGCGTCCTCTGCCAGCTGCGGTGAGCTGGCACTCACCGGTGGCGGTGATGTGGATCGACTCCTCTCGCTGGAGGTGTCGACAGACTCGACCGATGGTGACGGGATCGGTCCCGATCCGGTCTCCGAGCTCGACGGCGGTCATCCCCCCGTTGGTTGCGAGTGCTCGCATGACCGCGAGGTCGAGGACGAACCCGCGATGATCGGGTGTAGCCATCCCAAGTCAGCGAACCGCCCTGGGGGTCAAGAACCTCGCTATGAGCGGTATAGAGGACTCGGGATCGGTCTCAAGTCCTGGCCTCAGAACTGGCTTGCTGTGGGTGGTCGGGTGGGACGGTGATGGTCCTGGAGGTGGCGCCGGCCCGTGTCGGTGATGGCGTAGTCGGCCCGGGTTGCCAATCGAACTGCGTCCTGGCAGTGGAGGTGATAGCACACCTGGTCGACGACCGCGGGATCGGCATCGACGATCCGGCTGAGGGCCAGGGTGTCGAGGCGCTCCTCGACGGCGAGGGCCCGCAGGATGGCGAACTCGAGTTCGGGCCTGGTACCGTGTGGGTGGTCTGGATCCACCATGGTCGGGGATGTGGCTGCTGGGATGTGAACCTCGCTATGAGGTGTATTGTGCTCACCCCAGAGCTGGGGAGATCTCACCGGCCAGTTCGGTGGGGGCAGCCCTCACTCGGCGGGGGCCAACCGCGTTGTCGTGACCGTCGGACGGGTGACCGTCAGGTCCTTGAGGTCGCGATGTCTGGTCGGTGGTGATGGCGACACGTCGCCGCCTCCGGTTCATCCACGCCCAGGTCGCCTGGATGAGTGTGGCGCTGCTCGCCCTCGTCCTCCTGGACGCCCTGACCTACGAGCTGTTCTTCGTCGTCTCCCTGATCGGGTTCCTCGTCGTCACCGAACTCACCGCACCCTTCCGCGTGACGCCGACGTGGCGGCGTCGACTCCGGTGGCTCATCGCCCTCGGGTTGATCGTGTTCGCGTACATCGTCGTCAAACGCATCCTCGCTATCCTCCCACCCGGGGTCATCTGACCGGGTCCTGACTGGTAAGGTATCCCCCTCTTGGGTGTCCCAGCCATCCAGTGACGTGCAGATGACATCCACGCCAAACCGCCGATCTATCCTGCAGGGGCTGGGCGCCGCCGGCGCCGTCCTCACCGTCGGGGTCGCCCCCGCCACCGCCCGCGGCCGTCGCGGCGCCAGCGCCGAGTCGACGATCTTCGACATCGTCGACGCCAGCGACCAGTTCACCATCCTGGAACTCGCCCTCGAGGAAACCGGCCTCGACACCATCCTCGACCGGACCGACGACCAGTACACCGTGTTCGCCCCGACCGACGCCGCCTTCGCCGCCCTCCTGGAAGACCTCGACATCACCGCGGCCGACCTCCTCGCCGACCCGGACCTCCCGACGATCCTGTTGTATCACGTCACCACCGGCCGACGGATCGCAGCCTCCGTCGTCCGCGCCCCGCGGATCGAGATGGTCAACGGCGACATCGTCACGGTCGACGGCGCCACGCTCAACGACGGCCAGGCGACCATCACCACGACCGACGTCGAAGCCGCCAACGGCATCGTCCACGTCATCGACGGCGTCCTCCTCCCCTAACCGGGCGGAGATCCGAGCGACGCCGAAGGACTCGACCGGGCAGGCGGACCGCGCCCGACACGGGCACGGTTAAGGGCCTGAAGGGACTGGCCTCGCATACTGTCCATGTCCGAGGCGTGGTGCACCGATCATCGACCGGCCAGGCGGGGCCCACACCCCCGTCGATGCGTGGGGGCCTAGCAGATGGCCTGGCCACCCGACGTCTCGGTGCCCCGCGCCGTCCTCGCCGCCCTCGGCGTCGCCCTCATCCTGGCGGTGGTCGTCGCCGCCAGCACCGCGGCGGCGTCGTTCAGCCTGTTCAACCCCGCCTGGAACGGCGCCACCGCCCTCCAGGCCGTCGCCAGTGACGCCGGCGCCAGGACCACCGTCGCCGACTCGGTGACGGCCTACCCCACCACGAATGCATCCGACACCATCGCCGTCGTCCTCGCCCCCGAGGACCCCTACACCCCCGCACAACGCGAGCGGTTGCGGCGGTTCCTCGCGGCCGGGGGCACCCTGCTGGTCGCGGCCGACACCGGCGGCGTCCCCAACCGCTTGCTCGCCGCCCTGAACGCACGCGCTCGCCTCGACGGCGGCCGACTCCGCGACGAGCGCCGCCACTACCGGGGCCCCGCCCTCCCCATCGCGACCACCGTCGCCGAGACGCCCTTGATGGCGGGCGTCGACCGGTTGACCCTGAACTACGCGACCCCCGTCGACCCGCAAGGCGCCACGGTCCTGGCCCGCACCTCGCCGTATGCCTACGTCGACGCCGACGGGGACACCAGCCTCGACGACGCCGAACCCATGCGGGCCTATCCGATCCTCACCCGGGAACCCGTCGGGGCCGGCACCGTCCTCGTCCTCGGGGACCCAAGCGTGTTCATCAACGCGATGCTCGACCAGCCCGACAACCGGGCCTGGGTCCAGACCCTCGCCACCCGCTACGACCGGGTGCTCCTGGATACGAGTCACACCACCGCGACCCCGCCACTGGCCGCGGCGGTGCTGGCCATCCGGGCCTCACCCCTGCTGCAGGCGGTGCTTGCCGTCCTCGGCATCGGCCTCGTCCTCGGCACCGGTCGGGACCGCCTCCGCCGGCGGCTCGCGGCCTGGCGCCGGCGCCCGACACCGCCTGAGCTGCGGGCCGCAGACGTCCGGGCCGTCGTCCGACAGCGACACCCCGACTGGGATGGGGACCGCGTCGACCGCGTGGTAGAAGGGATTATCAGGCAGCGTCGTGAGGATGAGGGCGATGAGTGACCCCGCGGCCTTCTACGAGACGATCCAGGACGAGGTGGGCCGCGTCCTCGTCGGGAAGACCGAGATCGTCGAACGGTTGACCATCGCCGCCCTCACCCGCGGCCACGTCCTCCTGGAGGGCGTGCCCGGCGTGGCCAAGACCACGATCGCGACGCTGTTCGCGCGGGCCTCCGGCTTGGAGGTCACCCGCATCCAGATGACCCCGGACATCCTGCCCGCCGACATCACCGGCACCCACGTCTACCGCGAACAGACCGGGGAGTTCACACTCCAACGCGGCCCCGTGTTCGCGAACGTGGTGATCGCCGACGAGATCAACCGCGCCACCCCGAAGACCCAGTCGGCCCTCCTGGAGGCGATGCAGGAACGCAGCGTCACCATCGAGGGCGAGACCCTCGCGTTGCCGAACCCGTTCATGGTCGTGGCGACCCAGAACCCCATCGAGATGGAAGGGGTGTTCACCTTGCCCGAGGCCCAGCGGGACCGCTTCCAGCTGAAACTCCTAGCGGGGCTGCCCAGTCGCGAGGAGGAGGCCGAGCTCCTGGATCGCTTCGATGCCGAACCCGACCTCGGTCCGGGGACCGTCGAGCCGGTCGTCGACGCCGACACGCTCGCTGCCGCCAGGGCGACCGTCGCGGACGTCCACGTCGCCGACGCCATCGACGAGTACATCCTGGACGTGGTCGCGGCGACCCGAGATCACGACGCCGTCGACTATGGGGCGTCGCCGCGGGCGTCGTTGGCGTTCCTCTCGGCGGGGAAGGCCCACGCCGCCATCCGGGGGCGAGCGTACGTCATCCCGGACGACATCAAGGCGTTGGCCCACCCGGTGCTCGCCCATCGATTGGTGTTGGGCACCGACGCCGAGTTGACCGACCGCAGCGCCAGTGACGTCGTCGACGAGGTCATGGGGTCGGTTCCGGT
>JBDGTJ010000003.1:0-9889 GCA_042216925.1 Halobacteriaceae archaeon | reverse complement strand
GAACGCCACCGCCGTCGACGCGGAGACCCGGGACTACCTGGACGGCGGGAGAGTGAACTTCACCACGAAGGGGTTCGTCTACACTCCAGACTATGCGGAGTACTCGGCGCCGCGGACAGTGTACGGGACGTCATTGTTGTACACCGCCACCGGGCCCAAGGTGGTCCAGACGCTGAGTGATCAACGTATCGTCAGCGGGAACACAATCCGATTGGTTATGGTGACTGGGAACTTGTCGGTGCGAGACAGCGAGTCGGTCATCGTCGAACCAACGGTGGTCTCGGGGTCGACGACGATTACTGTCGAGAACCAAACTGCCCCGATTACGATTACACTACCCTCGAACGTGTCAACGAATCGGTGGGACGAGTTACTCCCTGACGGGGTGGATGCCGTGAACGTGTCCAGAGGAGTCAAACTAGTCCTGCCGCCGGGGGTCTATCGCTTACAACTGGCCAAAGTCACACTGGGTGACCGAACGCCCACCAATCCTCCTGCTCACTACGTGACCGTCGGCGAGGGTGAGAATGCAAGCATCCTCGCCAACCAATCTCAGAGAGTGGCCTTCGTGGTCAGGGACCGGTTCAACAATCCGGTGACGAACGCCTCGGTTACCATCACTCTCGGTGGGTCGGAGGGCACCCTCGTAGCGGATGGAACGACGGGACCGACCGTCACAGTCCGGACCGATGCAGATGGTCAGGCTGTGGTGCGATACGAGGCGCCGCGCTGTGTCGACGGCGACCAGGTGGTAACCCTTTCAGGATCTGTTGATAGGGTTTCGGGAGACCGTGGAACTGCATCGACGACTGTGCAGGTGATCGATACGACACAAGGTGACTGTGGTGACGGGCCCCCAGAAGGAGGAGGAGAAAAGCCTGGGCGGACAATAATGCAGTGAATCATCCTCTTAACGTGGATATCGCCACGGCCAAACCTACTTGACTTTCGTCACCCGTCGAAGTCAGTATCGACAATCATTATAGTGCTGGTGGCGGACACAACGAGTAATGACAGCAGTCGGTATCGACGCGATCGATATCTGGACCGGTAAACTCCAACTCGACCTCCCGAACACGTTCGCCCCCGAACAGGGTGACGACCCCGAGAAGTACACGAAGGGACTCGGCCTCCACACCTCCTCGTTCCCCGACGCCCACGAGGACATCGTCACCATGGGCGCCAACGCCGCCCGCCGCCTGATGGAGCGCAAGGGGTTGACCCCCGACGACGTCGGTCGGATCGACGTCGCGACCGAGAGCGCCTTCGATCACTCGAAACCCGTCTCGACGTACATCGCCGGCGCGCTCGAACAGGTGTTCGACGGGGACTTCCACCACGCGAACAAGGGCGAGCGGAAGTTCGCCTGCATCAGTGGCACCCAGAGCATCGACGACGCCTACAACTGGATCGCCGCCGGGCGGAACCGCGGTCGTGGCGCCCTCGTGATCGCGACCGACACCGCCCTGTACTCCCGTGGGGACCCGGGCGAGGCCACCCAGGGCGCCGGTGCGGTGGCGATGTACCTCGCCGAGGACCCGGACCTCGTCGCGTTACACCACGAACAGGGGTATGGCAGTGCCGACGAGACGGACTTCCTCAAACCCGACCAGCAGTTCCCCAGCGTCGACGGGAAGCGGTCGGTCCAGGTGTATCTCGCCCGGATGCGGGAGGCCCTCCAGGACTTCGAGGACGTCGCCGGGGACTCCCACCCCGACCAGTACGCGTTCATCCCGTTCCACACGCCGTTCCCGGGGATGGTGCGGAAGGCCGCCGCGCTCGGGTACCGGCACATGATCCGGGACACCGACGTCGAGGACGCGTTGGCCGAGGACATCGGCCGCCAGCCCCGGCGGGAGGCGTTCGACGACCGCGAGGCCTTCGAGGAGGCGATGCGGTCCTACATGGACGAGCTGGGTGAGATGGACCGGTACCAGGACTGGTACGATGCGGTGATCGAGCCGACCCTGGACATCAGTCGGGAGGTCGGGAACTGGTATACGGGCTCGGTCCACGTCGCGCGGGCGAGTGCGTTGCGCCGGGCGCTTGACGCCGATCGGGACGTCACCGGCGCCAAGCTCCTGGTGGCCTCCTACGGGTCGGGGGCCCAGGCGGAGATCCACGCCGAGACCATCCAGGACGGGTGGCGCGAGGAGATCCGCGCCCTGAACGTCGAGGCCCAACTCGGCGAGCGGTACGACCTCGACTTCGAGGAGTACGAGCGCATCCACGACGTCCACAACCGGGACGTCGAGACGGACCTCGACTCCTTCACCGAGCCACGCGAGGAGTTCGTCTTCGATGGCCGCGGGTCGATGGGCGAACGCGAGTACACGTTCGTCGACTAGGGGGCGATGCCGCCGGCGTTCCGGGTGAGCGCGTACAGGGCGAACGACGAGAGCCAGTGTGAACCCGCGTATTCGTCGGTGACCGCATCCGAGAGACTCGCCTCGAGGTGGGCGATGGCCGCGGCCTCGAGGGACTCGGCGCGGTCCGAGGCCGGGAGCGTCTCGGCGATCCCGGCCAGCATCCAGGCCCGCGAGAGGTTCAACCCCACGTAGTGGAGGGCGATGTCCTCGGCGTCCGCTGGACTGATGGGGAGTGGGGTCAGCACGGATTCGGGTATCGTGGGGGCGAAGGCGTCGAACCAGTCGTCGAACGCCGCGGGTGAGAGCACCCGTCGCATGAGGTCGGCCTCGGTCAGTGACGGGGAGAGGAAGTCCCAGCCCAGGGGTTCGTACGCGAGTGGGGCGTCGGTGTCATCGCGGTAGTACGTCAGTGCCGTCTCCCGGGCCCGGGTCTCGAGGTCGGTAGTGTCCGTGAGGCGTGCGTAGTCGATGATTGCAGCCAACGCGAAGGCGGTGTTGCCGTGGGTGCCCACGCGGAACGGGCGCTCCATCGGCAGGAACGCCTCCTCGATGCGGGTCCGGACCGTCGACTCGAGTGGGGCGAGAGTGGTCCGCCATCGGTCGGCGCGTTCGTCGTCCCAGAGATGGAGTTCGGCGACCAACCGGAGGAACCACGCCCACCCGTACGGCCGTTCGAAGGTGGGATTGTCCTCGAGATAGGCAACCTCCCGGGCGACCGCGTCCTCGGTCAGTGACTCCTCGAATCGGGCATCGATCGCCGTCCCACGAGGGTGGTCGGGACGGAGGCGTCGCTGGCGGAGGAGGTTCCAGTGGCTGTGGACGGCGGAATGCCAGTCGTAGCACCCATAGAAGATCGGGTGGTCCTCCCGAGGGGCGATGGTGTCCTCGGGGCCGTCGACCGCGTGGGCCGTGTGGGGGTACTCGGTGTCGATGCAGTCCAATGGCTGAGCGCTGAGGGTGGCGGCGACACCCCGTGAAAGGGTGGCGGCGTCGCCGGTGACGGCGGTCGCGGCGTCGATGGTCTCGAGGTCCTGCATGCCATCGCCTCGAGGGGCACCGGGAAAATCGTAGGTGGTCCAGGGTCAGGCCGGGGTGGCCCAGTCGGTATACGAGACGAGGAGGGCGGACGCGACGCCGGCGATCGCCCCCACGAGGGCGGCGGTGAGCAACGTCGTCGAGAGCGGATACCGGAGCGCGGCGCCGACCACGGCGACCAACAGGACGGTGATGCCGGCCGCGCCGGTTCCGACACCGACGGCGTACAGCCCGTTCTCGGGGTCGCTGAGTGTCAGGGCGACGCCGGCCGTGACCAGGACGCCCGCGATGAACCCGGCGGGGAGCCCGAGGAACACGGAGAACTCGATGCGTGGTTCGAGGGCGGCGGTGACCGCGACGGCGACCAGGAGGAACGTAACGGCGCCGGTGGTCAGGGCGACGGCGGTGCGGCGGAGGTCCATGCCGGGGACGGGCCCGCGGGTGGCTTTGGTGTTGTGGACGGTCACAGGAACGGTCGGGTGCCCGCGGCAATGACACCGGTGATGGCCAGCCACCCGAGGTAGTTCCACCACGGGACCCCGCGGTACCGTGGCCCAGGCACCGCGTCGGTGTAGGTCCAGAGCCCCCGGTCGACCCCGGTGTGGTCGGTGAGCACGTCGACGATGGTTGCCAGAACCGCGGTGGCGACGACCGCGGGCCAGCCCGCAGTCACGAGGAGGGTGAAGCGGTAGACCACATAGACCGTGGTCGGCCAGGCGAGGAGGGTATAGAGGGGGACGCCAGCGACGCGTGGGGTGACGTGGTGGGTGAGCCAGCCGCGTGCGACGACGATGGCCTCGGCGCAGAACGCGATGAGGGCGCCGCTGCCGAACAGGGCCACCACCGCCTCCGGGGGCCAGGTCGCGACGGCGTGGGCGATCGCGAGACCGCCGGCGACGACCGTGGTCAGCGTTACTTGGCGTGTGGGGTCCATACCGGTCGTCGGGAGACGGCGGCCTTGAAACGGTGGGGTCGGGTCAGGGTCGGTCGGCGAGGGTGGTGTGGGTGGCCTCGAGGGGGTGGTCGGTCACCGCGAGCGTGTACCCGTCACGCGTGGCCAGCGCGGTCGCGTGCGGCCACAACGTGTCGGGTTCGATCCCGTGGAGGAGGACGGCGGTCGGCGTAGGTTCGACGACGCGGATGGCGACCTGGGGGCCCTCGCCGGTGGTGACGTTGGTGAACACGAGCAGGCGGTTGGTCGAGTGGCCGTACAGCCGGTAGAACTCGTCGCTGGAGAGGCTGGTGATGGCGTCGATGGAGTCGATGATGGTGTGGCCCGTGATCTTCGGGTGGTCGCCGTGGGCGACGGTGGTGGCGTCGACGGCGTCGAACACCTCTGCGATCGGGATGGCGCGGTCGTACTCCCGGATGTCGATGACGGCGTCGCCGCTGAACCCCGCGGAGAGGACGCGGGCGAACTGCCGGATGCGGTCGCCGCCGCGGGCGTCGTCGATGGCGAGCAGCCCCTCGACGTACCGGTTGACGAACCCGATCCCCGGTCGGTTCCGCCGCCCGTTCTCGTAGTCCGAGAGCACCGACGGCGAGACCTCGAGTTCGGTGGCCAGGTCGGTTTGGCTCACATCGAAGTCGGTCCGCCATTTCCGTAGCGTCGCGCCCGGGTCGTCGCTGACGACGACCTCACCGGCGATGCGTTCGGCGAGTCGGTCCCGGGGCGGGGCGGCGGTCACTGTCAGCGTCGACGCCTGTCGGTGGCAAAAACATGTCGGGGCAAGGCCTATGCCCGCGTGGCCGGACCCGTCTCGGTATGCCGTCCACCCTCGTCCACGTCGCCATCGCGGGGTTGCTCGCCGCGGCGTTGCTGCGGTCGGCGTTCGGGGTGCGGTCGGTGCTAGTCGTGCTGGCCGCGGCGGCCATCCCCGACCTCGATACGTTCCTCGGGTTGTGGATCGTCGGCGGCCATCGCGCGATCTTGCATACGCTGTTGCTCCCGGTTGGGCTTGGCGCCGTCCTCGCCTGGGACACCCACCGCGAGGGGTCCTGGCTCCGAACACGGTGGGGCGAGGCCGGTGTCCGGACCGCGTGGGTGGCCCTCGCAGGGTTGACCGTCGCCGGCATCGGACCGGATCTGGCCACGAACGGTGTGAACGTCCTCTACCCCGTCGTCGACCGGTTCGTCGAACTCGACGGAAAGGTGGTGGTGTCCACTCAACGTGGGATCGTTCAGACGTTCATCGATTTCTCGACGGACCAACCCGCCGGCGGGACGAGTATGGGCACGACGAACACCACCCACTACGAGACCGGGATCGACCCGTCGAAGGGCGCCGACCCCGCAGCCGTCGACCGGGTGTTCCCATTGGTCCGGTCCGGGACCCAGGCCCTGTTGGTGCTGACGAGTGGGGGAGTCCTCGCCGCCCGCTTCCTCGAGGACCGACGGAGGCCCCCATGACGACGATCCGAGCCTACGACCCGGACATAGACCGGGGCGACCTCTGGGCGTTGAAAACGGCGTTCGAGACGGAGCTCGGCGAGGAAGGCGACACGGAGACGGCAGCCGCCTATACCGGGAAACTCACCGATGCGTACCGGTCGGAGTACCTGTCCTGGGTGGCGCGGTGTCGGGCGGAGAACCCGGCGTGTCTCCAGGTCGCGGCGACCGATGACGGCCTCGGGGGATACGTGTTCGTCCTCCCGGAGTCACTGGCCTACATCTGGGATGGGGCGGTCCTCAACGAGATCTACGTCAGCCCCGATCACCGTGGGACAGGGGTCGCCGACGACCTCCTCGAAGCCGCTCTCGGGGTGGTCGCCGAGCAGTCGTTGCCGATGGACCGCATCGTCTTGGACGTCGCCCCGGAGAACGAGCGGGCGCGACGGTTCTACCGACGCCACGGGTTCACCGAATTGGGCGACCTGGTCGTGCGGGAGCTCTAGTCGAGGGCGGCGGCGATGCCGCCACCGATCGCAGCGATGGCGACGGGGTAGACGATCCCGGCGAGCAACACCGACTGCACCAGCACGGGGGCGCCGTTCTGGGCCGTGAAGACGACCGTGCCGATCACGGCCAGGGGCAGGTACCCGACGATGACGGTGGCGCCGGCGAGTGCGCCGTCGCCGGCGTCACGGGCGCCGACCGCGCGGGCGAGGGCGACCCCGGCCACCAGTAAGATCCCCGGGACGACGATGTAGAGGATGTCCGTCGAGGACTGGGTGACTAAGTCGATGAAGTTCCATCGCGATCGACCCATCATCCCCTCGATCCGGATGTCGACGAAGTGGGCGTTGTACAGCAACCACCCGGCGAACACCCAGTCGGGGACCTGATTGGTCAAGAACTCTCGAAGCATCCCGCCCATCGTTGCGGGGAACTCGGTCGTCGACCACAACAGGAACGCCAGCAGGTACTCGATGACGTACGCGGCGACGCCGGCGACGGCGCCGTAGGCCCAGGGGATCGACCGGTTCGAAGCTGTCGCCATACATAGGTGTTGCCGCGTTCCATCAAGTGTGTTCTGGCCCCGGGGTTTACCGCCTGGCCACGCGAAGCAGGTGGTGATGCGTGACCGACTGCAACGCGGCGCGGGGATCGGGTTGGTGATCGGCGTGGGCATCGCAGCGACCGCGGCGGTCCTTGCGGGCGTGGACGGGATCGCGACCGTCGCCGGGTTCGGTGCCGGCGCCGGCCTCGTCGTCGGCGCCCTGACGGGTCGATACGCCGACACAACCGAGGGGGAGACCGACCAGCGCACCCGGGTGCTCGCGGTCGCGGTCGGGCTCGGCATCGTGGTTGGTGCGGTCCTGGGAGGTCTGGCCGCATGGACTTCCGAGCGTGCGGTCGCGACGTTCATCGTCGGTGGGGCTGCCGGTGGTGTGGTGTTCGGGGCGATGGTTGGCACCGCCCTGCTCCAGGGCTCAGGCACCGACTGAGGCCGTGGTCCGCAACCACTAAACGAAGGACGCGCGGACTAGCGGGTGGATGGACTGGACGGAGAAGTACCGCCCATCGACCCTGGCGGAGGTCCGGGGCAACGACAAGGCCCGCGACCAGCTACGGGAGTGGGCGGACACCTGGCCCGAGGAGGGTCGCGCCGTCGTCCTCGTCGGGAGCCCCGGTGTGGGGAAGACCTCTGCAGCCCACGCGCTGGCGGCCGACATGGGGTGGGACGTCGTCGAGGTCAACGCCAGCGACCGCCGCCGGCAGGAGGACATCGAGCGGCTGGTGGGGCGGGCGGCCGCCAACCAGACGCTGGGCGGGGGCGAGGCCCGACGCCAGCTCGTGGTCGTCGACGAGGCAGACAGCTTCCACGGGAACGCCGACCGCGGCGGTGCCGGGGCCTTGACCCGTGCCATCAAGAACGCCGCCCAGCCGATGGTGCTGGTCGCCAACGACAAGTACGAACTCACCGATTGGGTGCGGCGGAACGTCGACACGATCGAGTTCCGGGACGTGTCGAGTCGATCAATCGTCCCGGTGCTACGCGACATCTGTCGACAGGAGGACGTCGCCTTCGAGGATGAGGCCCTGGACGCGATCGCCGATCGGAACAGCGGCGACCTGCGGTCGGCGGTCAAGGACTTCCAGGCCGCGGCCAGCCGCACCGACGAACTCACTGTCGAGGATGTCGTCACGGGTGACCGCGACCGGACCCGGGGCATCTTCGAGTTCCTTGATGACGTCATCACCGACGCCACCCCACAGGAGGCCCTGGAACGGTCCTACGACGTCGACGAGACGCCCGATGATCTCATCGCCTGGATCGAGGAAAACGTCCCCAAGGACCTCGCCGGCACGGAACTGGCCGACGCCTACACGTACCTCGGGGCGGCCGACCGGTGGCTTGGCCGGGTGCGGGCCACCCAGGAGTACCGGTACTGGCGGTATGCCACCGACAACATGACCGCCGGGGTGGCGGCAGCGCGGCGCGGAGACCACGGTGGCTGGACCCGGTACTCGCCCCCGGGGTACTGGTCGAAACTCGGGCGGTCCCGTGGCACCCGACAGACCCGGGATGCGATCGCGCGACGCATCGCCGAACGCGGGGGGATGTCGATGGGGACGGCGCGGCGGGAGGTGCTCCCGTTCCTCGCCGCGATGACCCATCACTGCAAACCCCGTGACTTGACGGTGGCGATGACGGCTGCCTACGACCTCGACGAGAGCGAGGTGGCCTTCGTCACCGGCAGCGGTGAAGACACGAACAAGGTCGCCGACATCGTCGCGACCGCCCACGACGGCGGCCAGCAACCCGAAGAGCCAGACCCCGTCGAGGTCGAGGAGTCCATCGACGCGACCACGGATGAGGACCCCGACGACGAGACGGCCAGCGAGGCCGTCGAAGCCGACGACGACGCCGAGGCAACCGACGAGGAGGGCGACACCGACGCCCAGTCCGGGTTGGACGACTTCTTCTAGGCGATCGACCGACCGGTTTCGCGGGCCCACACCGTCGCGACGACCAATCCGGTGAACAGGAGGACGCCGGTACCGTAGTGGGCGACGCTGATGTAGACACTCGCCGTCCCGGCGATACCGGGGAACAGCCGGTATTTGACGACGGTGAGGGCCCCGAGCCCGGCCTGGACGGGGAGTAACACCACCGCGAACGCGATCGCCCGCGTGATCCGGTCCCGGCGCCCGTACTCCCGGTAGGCGCGGTACAGCGTCCAGACGATCAGCACCCCGACGACCAACGCGAGCAACCGGTGGAACCACTCGATGAAACTCGCGAGGTTGGCGGGGAACAACCCGAAGACGGCGCCGTCACAGAGGGGCCACCGCATCCCGCAGGTGAGATCGGCGCCCACCTCCTTGGTGTAGACCCCGACGAGTAACAACACGAAGGTCACCGTCGTCGTGACCAGCGAAAGGCGACGGAACTCCATGGCCGTACCTCGGGAGCGGGTGCACTTCAGTGCCTCGTGTTCGACACGAGTCGAACCGGTGTACGTCGGTCTCGGACAGCTTTTTCCCGGTGCCCGTCGACCGTCGAGACATGGGACTCGACGAGGACGCACTCGACTACCACGCAAGCGACCCGCCGGGGAAGGTCGCCATCTCGACGACGAAACCGACGAACACACAACGCGACCTCTCGCTGGCGTACTCGCCCGGCGTCGCCGCCCCGTGTCGCCGCATCGCCGACGATCCGGACGCCGCGTTCCAGTACACCGCCCGGGGCAACCTCGTCGGCGTCGTCTCCAACGGGTCGGCCGTCCTCGGACTCGGGGACATCGGCGCCCGCGCCTCGAAACCGGTGATGGAGGGCAAGGGCGTGTTGTTCAAACGGTTCGCCGACATCGACGTCTTCGATCTTGAGCTCGACGAGACCGACACCGACGCCTTCGTCCGGTCGGTCGCCGCCATGGAACCCACGTTCGGCGGCATCAACCTCGAGGACATCAGCGCCCCCGAATGCTTCGAGATCGAGGAACAGCTCCGGGACCGGATGGACATCCCCGTCTTCCACGACGACCAGCACGGCACCGCCATCATCAGCGGCGCCGCGCTGCTCAACGCCGCCGAC
>JBDGTJ010000017.1:0-10678 GCA_042216925.1 Halobacteriaceae archaeon | reverse complement strand
TGACGATCGCGATGATGATCCACATCAGGAACGACCGCATCTGGTTGCGTTTCCGCGCCTCCTCTTTGTGGGCGTCGACGATCTGTTCGCCCTTGCCTGCAGGGACGGTCCGGATCTTGGGCTCGTTGGAGTCGTCGGGGTTGTGATAGACCAGGACGTCCTGGAGACTCTCTTTGGGGAGGAGTTCGGCCATCGCCTTCGCCAGCATCGACTTCCCGGTCCCGGGAGAGCCGATCATCATCACGTGACGGTGTTGTTTGGCTGCCTTCTTGACGATGTCACGGGCGTCGTCCTGGCCGATGACCTGGTCGACCAGTCTGTCCGGGACCTGGATGTCCGCGGTCGAGTCGATGCGGAGGCCACCGAGCAGGTCGTCAGTGGCGTCGTCGTCGATATCGACGTCGCCCTCGACCTCGACGTCGCTGCCGAGGTCGATGTCCTCGTCGGTGTCCTCCCGGGGCTGGGGGTCCTCGCGAGGTTCCTCGGTCGGGATCCGCGTGGGCGGGTCCTCCTCGCTCGGGCCCTCGTCGTCAGGGGGTTGTTGGTTGGGTGAATCGTCGCTCATGGACCGGAATCGCTGGTAGATGGGAAGGCTGGCGGACTGATATACTTTCTCCCCCCGCACCGGACCGCAGGCTGGCGATACCGTCGCGGGGTGGCGGGTCGGTCGAACCCGCCACGGTTAAGAGCGGGGCGGTCCGACCACCTGGAGATGACGCGGGGGTTCTACATCGGCCGGTTCCAGCCCTACCACAATGGCCACCACCGGGTCGTGACCGAGGTCATCACCGAGGAGGTGGACGAACTGGTGGTCGCCGTCGGGAGCGCCGGGGCGTCCCACTCGCGGCGGAACCCGTTCACGGCGGGGGAACGGGTGATGATGTTGACCCAGGCGTTCGTCCCGTTGGACACGGTGACCTACGTCGTCCCCATCGAGGACCTCGACCGGAACTCGGTGTGGGTGAGCCACGTCCAGAGCATGTGTCCGAAGTTCGACGTCGCGTACTCGAACAACCCACTCGTCGTCGAACTCTTCGACGAAGCCGGTGTCGAGGTACGGAACGCCCCGATGTACGACCGGGAACGCCTCGAGGGCACCCGAATCCGTGACCGGATGATCGAGGGTGGTGACTGGGAGTCCCTGGTACCGGATCCGGTAGCTGCGGTGATCACGGAGGTCGACGGGGTCGAACGCATCCGTCGCGTGAGTCGCACCGACACAAACGACGAGTGACCCAGCGACCATCGCGGTGACTCTTGTATCGGGCGGGTCTAGGCGTCTGGTATGCTGACGTTGAGTTCGGACTTCGGGACGCCGTACCCGGCCGCGATGCGCGGGGCGGCACTCCAAGAGACCGATGCGCGCCTCGTCGACATCAGCCACGAGTTCCCGCGACAGGATGTCGCGACCGCGGGGTTCTGGTTACGCGAGATACTGCCGTGGTTCCCCCCGGCGGTCCACTGCGTGGTCGTCGATCCCGGGGTCGGCACGGACCGGGCGGCCCTGGCCGTCCGGGCGGGCGAGCACGTCCTCGTCGGCCCGGACAACGGCGTCCTCATGCCGGCGGCCCGGGCGTTGACCGATGGAGATCTGGCCATGTACGCGATCGAGTACGATGCCGCGAGTTCGACGTTCCACGGCCGGGACGTGTTCGCACCGATGGCGGCTCGGCTCCACGAGTGGGAGCGTACGGCGTTGGGGTCCCATCCCGACCTCGTGACGGTCACCGACGTCGAGGAGCTCCGGTTCCCCGAGCCGACCCTCGATGCGGACCCGATCGTGGGCACCGTCTTGGTGGTGGATGGGTTCGGGAACGCGATCACGAACATCCCGGGCCGGGTGCTCACGACGGCGTTCGGTGGGACCGTCGCCGTCGACGGGGCGTCCGTGTACGCCGCCCGGTCCTATGCTGTCGTCGACCCGGGGGAGCGCCTGGTCACCGTCGGCAGTCACGGGAACGTGGAACTCGCGGTCAATCGGGGCGAGGGGACGGAGGCCTTCGGTGTCGAGGTGGGAAGCGAGGTCCGATTGAGCCTGGCCTAGTCGGTGCGGAGGCTGCTGAACCACGCCTCGACCACCCGAGCCAACACCGTCGCGAACCCGGAGTGGGCACTCCAGATCGCGGTTTCCTCGTTGGTCTCGTCCGCTCCCCGCACCGCGAGGAGGACGGCGTCGCCGTCGACGACCAACACCCGCGTCGCCAGCTCACCCGGGTCGAACGCCGGTGGGACGACGGCCGTTTCCACCCCGTCGGGGACCGCCGAGAGGACGGCCTCGTCGACCGAGGCCACCGTCACCGCCACGCCGGCCGCCACGCGATCCTCGAGGGTCGCCCGAAGGGACGGGTCGAACAGCGTCGGGTCGTCGATGCCGAGGACCAGCCGGTCGGTGGCCTCCTCGGCCATCTGACTGAGTCGGTCGTCGACCGCGGCGGTCCCGTGGACGGTCCAGACCTCCGCCTCGCGTTCGGCATCCGCCCCGCCGCTGCCCTGGATGGATTCGAGGTAGTCGATGGCGCGTTCCCGTTCGGCCTCGAGAGGGGCTCGCAACCGTGTCTCGGCTTCGGCAGGGTCGACCGGCCGGTACCGGATCGGGGTGGCGTGCTGGACCTCGACGAGGCCCCGTTCCTCGAGGGCGTCGGCGGCACCGTACACCTGGGACCGGGGGACGTCGGCCACCGCCGCGATCTCACTGGCGGTGCCATCCCCGAGTTTCTGTAACGCGACGAAGACGCGTGCCTCGTAGGTCGACAGGCCCAACCGGCCGAGGGCTTCGACGGCGTCGGCCTCGTCCATCACTCCGTGTCCTCGCCATCGTCGAGGGCGGGACGGGTCCGCTGGCGCAGCCATTCACTGTACACGCGTTCGAACTGGTCGGCGGACAACCGACCGTCGGCGAGGGCATCGCCGGCCGTCTGGAGGTCCTCCTGTGTGACGTCCCCCTGGGCGAGGATGCGTTCGAAGACATCGGCGACCACCGCGATCTCGGTCGTGCCGCCGACGACCACCGCCTCCTCTCGGGCGCGGACGTCCCCGGCGAACTGCAGCGTGCTCCCGTCGACGGCCTCGTGGGGAGCCCGGCCCGAGTAGGTCACGGTGACGTCGGTCTCGGCGTCGACGTCCCAGGACACGTAGACGGTCCCGCCCGAGACGACGACGTCGACGGGGTCCGGAGTGGCCGACTCGATCTGGTGGTCGGTCCCCGGTGGGCGTTCCTGGAGGAGGATCCGGCCCGTCGCGGTGATGGTCACGGTCGCGTCGTATCGACCGCCCGGTTGGAGGTAGTCACGGGACACCGTGCGATCGGCGCTCACGACCGGCTCGGCCGCGTCGGTCAGTGCCGGCCGGCCCGCCTCGATACCGGGACCGAGATAGCGGAGCCAGATGACCAGGAGACTCGGGAGCACCAAGACGCTCGCGAGGAACGCGTAGATGATGGTCAACCCGGTGATGATCCCGAACTGGCGGAGCGGCGGGAGGATGGCGAAGGCCAGCGTCCCGAACCCGCCGACGGTCGTCGCCGCACTCCCGAGGAGGGCGCCGCCGGTCCCGGTCAACGCGGTCTGCATCGCCTCCCACGTGGTTTCCGTGCGGTCGAGTTCGTGGCTGAACCGTTCGCTGACGTGGATGCTGTAGGCGACGCCCAGGCCGACCGTCAGACTGGTGATCAACCCCGTCAGGACGTTGAACGGGATGTCGAGGAGGTACATCGTCCCCAGGATCCAGCTGACGCTGAACGCGACCGGTAACAGGGTGACGATGCCGAGGATGGCCGATCCCTCGGTGAGGCGGTAGGTCACCATCAGGAACAGGAAGATGGCGACCAGGGTGATGAGGAGACTCTCGATGACCGTGTCGAGTAGCTGTTCGCTGACGATGTCGAAGACGATGGGTTGGCCGGTGGCGATGACGGACACGCCGGTCCCCTCGACGACGGCTGCGAGGTCGCGCATCGCGGCGGTGACGCGGTCGCCCGCGACGCCGCCACGGATCGAGACCACGAGGCGCATGGCGACGTACTCCCCGTCCTGGCGCTGGAGGAGTGATGCGGCCTCGGTTGGGGCGGCGGCGTAGACCGCATCGAAGACGGCGGCGACGTCTTCGTCGGGGACGCCGTCTCCGTCCGTGTCAGCCTCGGCGAGTCGCTGGCGAACCGTCTCGTTGCGGGCGGCGATACGGTCCAGGAGCGTCAAGGGACTCCTGATATCTGCTTCGTTGTTGGACAACACGACGACGACATCGGAGTTCGTGGCACGGTCTTGGGCGGTCGCTAACCGATCGAGGACCGCCGGATCGGTGATGGCCCCCCGTATCAGGAGCTGGGCCTGGTTGTCCTCGCGGACGAAGTTCTCGTTGGCGTAGGTCAACGAGGACTTGATGGTGTACTCGCCCGGATCGAACGGTTCGGGGAGGCGATCCATCCAGTCCGGCGGGTCCTCGGCGAGGAAGTCGGTCTGGTCGAAGGTGGTGTTGACCTGGGTGGCGCCGTAGGTGCCGGCAGCACTCACTAGCAGCGTCAACAGGAGGACCACCCACGGGGCGCGACGCGCGGCGACCCCGCCGATCGAGAGCACCCGCCCGAGACGGCCGCCGCCGGTGCCGAAGGCGGGTTTCTGACGGTCGAACCCCCAGCCCTCGAGGGCGGCGTCGAGCTCGACCTTCACCGCGGGGATGAGCGCGCCGAAGATGACGAAGGCGGCGGTAATCCCGAACGCGGAGACGATGCCGAACTCCCGGATGGGCGGGACCGAGGAGATGAGATTCGAGAGGAAGCCGATGACCGTCGTTGCGGTGACCAAGGCCAACGCGATGCCGACGCTTGCCAACGCCACGCGCATCGACGGGATGACGCCATCACCGTCGCCACGCGAGCGTTCCTCCCGGTGACGCATGAACACGTGGATGGCGTAGTCGATGGACAACCCGATCAACAGGACCGGGACCGCGATGAAGATCTGGTTGAACGCGATGTCCAGCCACCCCATGAACCCGAACGTCCAGACGAGCACGAGGGTGATGCCGACGAGCCCGAGGACGATGTCGAGGAGGTCCCGATAGGCGATGATGAGGACGACGAGGACGAACAACAACGCGAGCGGCCCGACGATGGCGAGACTGTCGGTCATCGAGCGCGTAATCTCATCGGAGACGATGCCGCTCCCGAAGACGAGGACGTGTTCGGCACCGAACCGCTGTTGGGCGATCGACTGGAGGGCGAGCTGACTCGTCTCGAGACGAGCACTGGCAGATCCCTGGACGTCTGCCTGTTCGGCGGTCTGTTGGACGATGATCATCGTCGCCTCCGCGGTGGTGCTCCCCGGGGTGTAGGTCGGGGCGGTCGGCATCAACCCGAAGGCCATACTGCTCCCGGTGCCGTCGCCGAGGACGCGGGTGATCGTCTGGTCGATGGCGGCGGCGTCCATCGACTGGAGTTGGGCGATCTGCTCGGAGATCGGGGGGACAGAGCCGTTCTGGGTTTTGTTCAGGAGGGTCTGTCGATCGGCCTCGAGGGCGGCGACACGACGCTGTAACGCCTGGTAGGCCGGCGCCAGCACCCCGGCGATACCCTGGTAGGTGGCTTCGATCTGGCGACTGATGTCGGCGGCCCGGGCCTCGTAGGTCGACTGGTTGATCTCCCCCTGGGCGTACGAGCGATTGAGGGCGTCGAGGTCCCGTTGGAGGCTGCGGATGGTGCCAAAGAGTGTGCGGTACTCCTCGGCGGCTGAGGATCCCAGCTGGTCGTAGGCGGTGATGTTCGCGGTGGCGGCTTGTCGGGCGTCGGTGAGTTGGGCCTCGATGGCGGCGGCCCGAGTCTGGTAGGTCGACTGATTGATCTCCCCCTGGGCGTACGAGCGGTTGAGTACGTCGTACCGGTGTTGGAGGGTTCGGGCGGTATCGAGGGTCGCGACGAGGCGGGCGCGGGTGTGATTCAGTCGGTCGCTGTACGCCTGGATGGCGGCGCCACGCGCCTGGAGTTCCTGGGCGGTCTCCTGGCGGATCGCCGTGGTCGCGATGAGGTTGGCGATGCCGATGGTGGGTTGCTCCTCTACGAGTGTGGCTGCGACCCGTTGGTCGGTACGGAGGGTCTGCTGGAACTGGAGCTGGGCGAGCAGGGACTCGCGGTCCAGGACGTTGTCGTCGCGGACGATCACCTGGACGGTGGTCACGTTCTGCTCGCCGGCGGTGAAGTTCGACTGGATGTATTCAAGGGCCCGTGACTCGGGGGTCTCGCTTTGGAACTGGTCGAGCGAGGAACTCTGTTGGACCTGGGTCGCACCGGCACCGATCGCGATCGAGGCGAGGAGCAACACCACGATTACGGCCTTGCTGTACCCGGTCACCCCGTCGGCGATCCGGGTGGCAAGGTCGCTCACCGCATCGCCCCCATCCGAAGACCAATCATCGTTGTCACTCTCCTACTGACACCCGGAGGTTAAGCGCGTCGATGTCAGCGGCCGCCAGCCAGCGGCGGACCTGGACGCCCAATCGGTACGACCAAATGGGGTGGGGGCGAGGGAGGAGTCATGCTGGAACTGAACCACCAGTTCCGCATCGTCGACCTCCACGCCCACCTCACCGGCCCGGGGGCCGACGTGCCGGGACCGGCCGTCTCCGCGGAGGACGCCGAACGGGAGATGCACCAGGCCGGCATCGTCCGCGCGGCCGTCGCGCCAGCCCCAGGGATCGACGACGGCGATGGGTACGTCCCGGGGAACAACGCCGTCGCCCGACAGGCCGTCGAACGGCCGATGGTGGCCTTCGCCCGCATCACCGGGCCCGGACGCCGACCAACCGACCGGGTCCGCCGCCTGTCGGGGTGGCGTGCAGACCACCACACCAGTCCGGACGATATCGAACAGTACGCGTACAACGACCGGTTCCACGGGTTCGCCCTCGATCCGCGGGCGGACGGCGTCCCCGATACCGGCGTCCTGGAGGCCATGGATGACGTCGGCCTCCCACTGGTGGTCCACGGTGGCACGGCGTTCCCACCGGAGGAGGTCGCCTCGACGCTGCTTGACTACTCGTTCCCGGTGGTCCTGGGCCACTTCGGAGGCTACCCACTGGACCGGGAGCTCATGCAGACGGCGGTCGACCTCCTCGAGGACTACGACCAGTTGTACCTCGATACGGCGGCGGTCCGGTTCCGGACGGAACTCGAACGCGCCATCCGAGAGCACCCTGCCCGCGTGGTGTTCGGCAGCGGCTTCCCCGCCGTGCACCCGTCAGTAGCAGTGATGGAGGTCCTCACCCTCGACCTGCCGGAGGACGCCATGACCCGGACCTTCTCATCGAACGCCGAGCGACTCGTCGACGCCCTCACCCCACAGTGAGTCAGCAGTCGTAGACGGCGACCGCGCGGTTGGTGCGGGTGGACACACCGTTTGGGTTGTGTTGGGCGGTGGGGTCGCTCCGACGGGCCCCGAGCCCGTCCCGGACCCCGGCGACGAGGGCAGTCACCACCGTTCGACCGTCCTCGATCCACGTCGTCGCGTTGCGGTCCCCGGTGACCACCGACCGGAGCGCCGCGAGCCCGTCGGTGACGGTGTGTCGCCCCAGGCGGTAGATGACCCCGGGCCGGACGCCGTAGTTCTTCACGAGGCGGTACCCGAGGGACAGGTATTTCAGTGCCAGGGCGTTCCGTTCGCCGTTGGCGGTCCGGGCCTGGACGTCGTCGCCGTCGGTCCGCAACACCGCGAGGCCGGGTTCCCAGACCACCTCGTGGCCGAGTCCGGCAAGGCGGTGAGAGACGTCCCTGGCGCCCCCGGTTTCGAGGTACTCGTCGAACCCGTCCACTGCCTCGATCGCGGTACGAGTGAACGCGACGTTGCCCCCGTCCACATAGGTGATGTCCCGGTGGTTGATCGTCGTCTCCTCGGGGGTCTCGGTGGTGACACCCCCGGAGACAGCCCGGTGGACCGGACCGGTCACCACCGACGCCCCATCGTCGATGGCGGTCGCGATGGCGTCATGCCACCCTGGTTCGATCTCCGAGTCCTGGCCGACGAACGCGATGATGTCACCGGACGCGGCGGCGATCCCCGCATTCCGCGCGGCGTTGATGTTCCGTTCGGCGACCTCGACGAGGCAGTCGACGACGGGAGCGGACCGCGCCAGGCCGCTGGTCCCGTCCGTCGACGGTCCGTTGACGACGATGACCTCGGCAGTGGCTGCGTTCTCGCCGAGCGCCTCGAGACAGCCGGCGAGCTGCTCGCGACTGTCGAGGGTCGGCACCACCACCGAGAGGTCCATACCACGGAGGAACCCGCCGTACACCTAAAAAAGGACCGACCCAGCGGCCGATGGGCTCAGACGCGGGCGTCCCAGAAGGAAACGGAGGCGAACAACTGGCCGACCCGGGTCCCGACGACCGTCTCGTCGAGGTTGCGTAACGGGGCGGCGACGCGGTCCGGCATGGTGCGGTAGACGCCGTAGGGGAACACGAAATCGTGGTCGCAATCCGCGAGCGTCAACCCGACTTCGGCCAGCAACCCGTTCACCTGTGAGGTCGAGTAGAGCCGTGACCCCATCGGCAACAACCAGTTGTACGCCGACCGGAGACTCCCGCGGTTGAACGTATCGAAGAACACCTGATGGCGGGAGACCCGCGCCATCTCGCTGAGGAACCGGAGCGGGGTGGACGCCAGGTGGAAAAACCGCATGGCGAACACGGCATCGAAGTGGTCGTCGGGGAACGGGAGGCGGGCGGCATCACCCCGGAGGAAGGCGATGTCCTCACAGCCGACGGCACGGGCTTTCGTGCGGCCCTGGTGGAGCATCGGGGCGCTGATGTCGAGGGCGGTGACGTCGGCACCGCGGTCGGCGAGTTCGACGCTGAATCGGCCGGTGCCAGCGGCGATCTCGAGGATCGCCGCGTCCTCGTATGGTGCCAATGCCTCGAGGACGGCGCGTCGTTCCCGTTGGTCGATGAGGCGGCCGCCTCGCGAGAAACGTTTCTCCTCGTACTCCTCGGCGACGCTGTCCTCCTGGTACCACTCCCGTCCCTTCACGGGTCGGCTGTCTCGGTGGAGGGATAAAACCGTACTGAAACCGGGTGCCGTCGACGAGCCCCGGTCAGGTACTGGTGGTGACCCGGTCGGGTTGGATACGGATGATGACACGGGGCCCGCGTTCCTCCCCGTGGTGGGGGTACTCCTCGACGTCCATATACCGCCTGGCCAGGGCGTCGATGTGGTCGTCGGCGCCGTCGGTGGTGACCGTGATGACCCGGCCCAGCACCGAGACGTACCGGTACGGATCGTCCGGATCGAGGATACAGACACCGACCCGGGGGTTCGCCCGGACGTTACGGTCCTTCTGTCGCCCCCTCGCCGTGTTGACGAGGATGTCGTCGCCGTCGTGGTCGATCCAGACCGGGGTCAGGTGCGGGGTGCCATCCGGCATCACGGTGCCGAGGATCGCATAGGTTTCCCGGTCGAAGAGGTCGATGACAGCATCGGGGATCGTCGCAGCCATATCCCAGCGATCGGTCGGGTGGGCCTAAACTGTCGGGGCGGCAAACGGCTTTGTAGCCGCCGGGACAAGGGTGGCCGTGACCGTCACGCGGGTCTCGGTCCCCGTCGACACGCGGGCGCCGACCGGCCAGACGAACGCCTACGTCATCGGATCCGAGGCCGCCGTCCTCGTCGACCCCGGCGCAGTCGCCGACTCGTTGGATGGGGCACTCGCCGACCGGTCGGTCGCCCACCTCGTGGTCACCCACACCCACCCGGACCACGTCGGTGGCGTCGCCGCGTACGCGGCCCGGACCGGTGCGACGGTCTGGGCGCGGGCGGGGCGCACCGACCGGTTCGAGGCCGCGACCGGAGTCACCCCGGATGCGACGTTTCGCGAGGGAACCGTCCTCGATACTGACCCGCCGGTGACCGTCATGGACTTACCCGGGCACACCGTCGACCACGTCGGGTTCACGGTCGGTGAGGTGACCCTGGTCGGTGACGCCGCCATCGATACCGGGAGCGTGTTTGTGGGAGCGGACGAGGGCGACATGCGTGCGTACTACACGACGTTGCGTCGACTGATCGTACGGGACGACGACCTCGTCTACCCCGGGCACGGTGACCCGATCACGGCACCACGACAGCGACTGACAGCGTTGCTCGCCCACCGCCGCGACCGGGAACGCCGCGTCGCGACCGCGGTCCAGGAGGGCGCCCGGTCCGTCGAGGCGGTCGTGGCCGCCGCCTACGAGAAGGACCTCAGCGGTGTCGAGGACCTCGCCCGCGAGACCGTGATCGCCCACCTCCGGAAGCTCGCCAGGGAGGGCCGGGTCTCCTGGGACGGCGCGACCGCGAGGCCGTAGTTTATCCCGGCCGCCGCCGAACTTGGGGTGTGGACTCCCTCGAATCCGAGTTAGCGCGGGCCAAGGCCCTCGACGTCGACGAGTTGGCGGCGGCCATCGAGGCCATCGGCTTCGAATGCACCCGGTGTGGTGCCTGTTGTCGGGGACACGATGGCGACCACACGGCCACCGTCTTCCCCGACGATGTCCGGGAGCTCCAGGACGCGACGGGCGACCCGTGGCGAGACATCGCCAGACCGATGCCGTATGGCCTCCACGCGGGTCCGGACGGCCCCGAGGGCGAGACCTTCGAATGGGCACTCCAGGTCGACGACTGTGGAGACTGCACCTTCTACGAGGAGGCAGAGGATGGCA
>JBDGTJ010000058.1:0-10914 GCA_042216925.1 Halobacteriaceae archaeon | reverse complement strand
TTGCACCTGATCAAGCTCGTATGACGTAACTTGATCCATCTGAATGACGCTACGCAGATCTCACGCTGTATGCATTGAGACAATCAGTCTCAACTACTGCTGTTGGGGTGTGTGAGCGGTCGCTGTCCCCGACCTCGACGGTGAGCGTGCCGGATGACCGGCCTCACCGGTCGAATCGAATGAATCTCTAAATCCCGTCCGGGCGATAGTCGAGCCGATGCACCTGGCCATCTTCGGGGCGACAGGGCGGACAGGCATCCCCCTGGTAGATCGGGCCCTGGACAGCGGCCATGTGGTCACGGCGTTCCTCAGGGATCCAGCGAAACTCGATCGGGAACACGAACGGCTGCAGGTCGTGGAGGGAGACGCTTACACGGGTGCTGGCGTCGTTGATGCGGTTCAAGGGGTGGATGCGGTCGTCAGTGTCCTCGGGCAGACCTCGGCCGGCCCCTCGGATCTGTTGACGGTTGCCGGGCGCCGGATCATGGACGCGATGGAACGGGAAGGCGTCGATCGATTCGTCACCCTCGTGGGCGCTGGGGTCCACGTCGAGGGGGCGCGTCGTTCACTCACCGGGCGGGTCATCGGCTGGGCGTTGAAGCTCCTCAACCCCGACGTCCTCGAGGATGCCGACGCCCACGTGGCCGACGTCCGGGCCCGACAGCTGCGGTGGACGGTGCTGCGGGCGCCACGGCTGTCCGATGCAGCGCCGCGAGGGGAGTACCGGACCGGGGACGTCACCCCCGGTCGACAGTCCGTGGCACGGGCCGACGTCGCGGCCTTCATCCTGGAGGTCCTCGAGGACGAGCGGTACATCCGGGAACTCCCGAAGATCACGTACTGACGAGGCTGGGTCGTGGGCGCTCACTCGTAGCGTAGTGCCTCGATGGGATCGACGCGGGCCCCGTCCCAGGCGGGGTACAGGCCGGCGACGACGCCGACGAGGATGCCGACGACGACGGCGATGCCGGCGTACTCGATTGGGAAGGTAAAGGGCAGGTCCAGGTAGCGGGTGACCCCGAATCCGGCCGCCAGGCCGAGGATGATCCCACCGACGGACCCGATGAGCCCGAGGATGGTGGCCTCGACGAGGAACAGTTGGAGGATGTCGCGGTTCTGGAAGCCCACAGCCTTCATGATCCCGATCTCGCGGGTGCGTTCGGTGACGCTGACGAGCATGATGTTGGCGATGCCGATGGCGCCGACGACCAGGGAGATGACGGCGACGCCGGTGATGAAGCCGGTGAAGGTGTTGAGGATGTCCTGGATCTGGTCGATGAACTCCTGGTTGGTGACGACGCTGACCTCGTAGGACGGTGGCAGGAGCGTGCGGGCGTCCCCGGTCGTGTTGAGGGTGGATTGGACGGCGTCGGCGACGGTGTCGACGGTCGTGAAGTCGGTGGCGACGACGGTCAGGCGCGGGTAGACACGTTGCTGGGTGCCGGTGGTGGGGCTCTCGAGGCGGGTCTGGTAGAAGGGATCGGGTGACCCGTAGACGAGGGGTTGAGCGGTGCCCGAGGGCCCGGCGAATGGGCGGGTCTCGGTGTCGAGGATGCCGACGACGGTGGCGTTGATCGGGTCACGGCCGCTGGGGGTGACCGTGATGGTGGCGCCGACGGTGACGTTCGTGGCGAAGAGGTCGGCGGCGACGTCGTTGAGCACGACCTCGGTGGTGCCCGGGGTGTAGGGGCTGCCGGTGAGGGTGCCGGTCGCGACGTACTCGAAGTAGGTCGGTGGGGTCGCGACCATGGTGGGCAACGGGATCGATTGACCGCTGAATCGGACGGCGGCGAGTTGGACGGTGCCCTGTTCGACGACGGCCGTGACAGCCGGGAGGGCGGTGACGGTGGCGATGTCGTGTTCGGTGAACACCGCCTGCCCACTCCCGGCGCCGAAGCCACCGTCCGCCCCGATCGGGTGGGTTATCACGGTCATCGCGGGGGTCTGGTCGGCGGAGATGTCGCCGACGACGGCGGTCTGGAGGCTGGCGCCGAGGGCGACGAAGGTGATGACGGCGGCGACGCCGATGACGACGCCGATGGTGGTCAGTATCGAGCGGAGGCGGTGGCCCTTGATCGATCGCCAGGAGAGCCGCAGGCTCTCGCGGGGGTCCATCAGCGCTCACCCGCCGGATCGGGCCGCCGTGGGGCCTCGATGGGCTCGATGCGTTCGAGGCGACCGTCCAGGAGGTGGACGATGCGGTCGGCGTGTTCGGCGATGTGGCGCTCGTGGGAGACCAGCAACACCGAGTTCCCTGCGGCGTGCAGCTCGGCGAAGAGGCCCATGATCTGGGCGCCGGTCTCGGTATCGAGGTTGCCGGTGGGTTCGTCGGCGAGCAACAGCGACGGGTCGTTGGCGAGGGCGCGGGCGATCGAGACGCGTTGGCGTTGCCCGCCGGAGAGTTCGTTGGGGCGGTGCGTGCGGCGATCGCCGAGGCCGACCCGGTCGAGGAGGTCGCGGGCACGGGCCATGCGTTCGGTGCGGGGCCGACCCCGGGCGACCATCGGCAGGGCCACGTTCTCGAGGGCTGACAGCCGGGGCATCAGGTTGAACGTCTGGAAGATGAACCCGATCTCGTCGCCGCGTAACCGGGTGCGTTCCCGGTCGGTGAGGGTGGTGACATCCTGGCCGTTGACGACGATGTGGCCGTCGGTCGGGGTGTCCAGACAGCCGATGAGGTTCATCAGCGTACTCTTCCCGGAGCCACTCGGGCCCATGACCGCCGTGTAGGAGCCGCGTTCGAGATCGAGGGAGACGTCATCGAGGGCGTAGACGGGTTCGCCGACGTGGTAGATCTTCGTGACGTGGTCGACTGCGACGGCCGCCGGCGGACCGTCACGCATCCCGATGCTCCCTCGGGCTGGTGACCGTCGGTGGTGGGTGCTGGCGGTCGCTGATACGATACATCGTTGACGTGTAGTGGGAGGCCGGGGATAGCCGTTTCGTCAGTTCTCTTTCGATGAGAGTTGGTCGCCGACGATGGCGTCGACCCGCTCGATGAAGTCGGGTTCGCTGCCGCGGGGGACGGTGGCGCCGGCGGCGACGTCGTGGCCGCCGCCGTCGCCGCCCACGGCGGTGGCAGCCTCGTGCATGACCACGGAGAGATCCAGTCCCTGCCCCACCAGCCGGGGCGTGCCACGGGCTGAGACCTTCACGGCGTCGGGGTCGTCCGGTTTGGTGGCGAAGGCGACGATCGGCACGTCACCCGGGATCCCGTCGGCACCGACGGCCATACCCGCGACGATGCCGACGATGGTGGCCTTGATCTGGTCCTCTGCGTGGAACCATTGCACGTGATCCTCGCGGGTGACACCGTGTTCGACGACCCAGTCCAGGCCCGTCGAGAGGTTCTGGCGGTGGGTGCGTAACAGTCGACGGGCCTCGTTGAAGGCGCCGCCACGGTCCCCGAGACAGACCGCGAGGCCGACGTCGGCGCGGTCGTACCGGGCGGTCGCGTTCAACAGCGTCCCGAACTCGGAGGCGTCCCGGAGGACGGTCCCGGGTTCCTCTGCCGTGAGGACATAGGAGGTGCCCACGAGGGCGTCGATGCGGTCGGGTGGCACCCCGCGTTCGACGCCACGGCGGAGCAACGCGCTCACGACGGTTCGGCGTTCCTCGTGTCGGAGGTCCGCCCAGGTCCGCCAGTCCTCACCGTCCCGGACCGCCACGTCGAGATCCTCGAGGAACTCGGTGGCGCCATTGGCCGACCCGGTGACGCCGGGGATCGAGACGTCGTCGGCGTACTCCAAGAGTTTCGGCAGCGGGCGTGTCTGGGTGCCGTACATGGCGAGGTCGGTGACGGGTTCGACGGCATCGACGGCAGCACCCTCCTCGGCGATGGCGGCGTTGGCGCCGAGGAGTTCGCCGTCGTCTGCCTGCCGGTCGCCGACGGCGCCGACGACGGCGAGGGCAGCGAGATCGCGCATCTCGACACGGTCGGCGCCCAGGGCGCGGGCGAGGAGGTAGGTGGCGCCGGCACCGCTGAGTTCGGTGGCGCCGTTGATGCCCTCGAGTAAGGGATTGAGGTGATGGGCGATGTCGACGTCGGCGGGTTGGTGATGGTCGACGACGACAGGGGTGAAGTCGCCGTCGGTCGCGTGGTCGTCGATGGTCTCGAGTTGGCCACTGCCGAAGTCGGTGAACAAGACGGTGTCGTGGTCGGTCGCGGCGAGCGCGGCGATCTCGTCGGGGTCGAGTTGGGTCGCGAAGGCGACCTCGTGGGGGACACCGACTCGTTCGAGGGCGGTGGCGGCGATGCCGGCACTGGTCAGGCCGTCGGCGTCGATGTGGGCGGCGACGAGCACCGTCTCGGCGGCCTGGATCGCCCTCGCACAGTCCCGGGCGCGGTCGGCGAGGGCGGGCACCGGGAGGGACAGTGCGTCGGCGGCCATCGCCGAGTCGTTGGGTTGGCACCCCGGTTAAACCATCGGTGGAACCGAACGCCTTTCCCGGACCGCCGACGTGCGAAGGGGCATGGGTCGACAGCTGTTCTTGGACGCGGCGCGCGGGGACCACACCCGGCGACCGCCCGTGTGGTTGATGCGGCAGGCGGGGCGGTATCTCCCAGAGTACCGGGAGATACGCTCGGAGCACTCGTTCCTCGAGGCGATCAAGTCCCCGGAGATCGCCACGGAGATCTCCTTGCAACCCTACGAGCGGTTCCCCCTGGACGCGGTGGTGATGTTCTCGGATATCCTGACCGTGTTAGAGCCGCTTGGGTTCGAGTACCACCTCGAGTCCGGGGTGGGGCCGGTGGTCGAGAACCCGGTGACGGGGCCAGACGACGTTGATCGACCCACCGAGTCGGTCCGGGCAGACACCGCCTACGTCGCGGCGTTGCTCGACCGGTTGGACGACCGTGTCGATGATGCCGCCGTCCTGGGGTTCGCTGGTGGCCCGTTCACGCTGGCGTCCTACGCGGTCGAGGGCGAGCCATCCCGGTCGAAGATGGCGATCCGTCGGTTGCGGGCCGAACACCCCGCCGCCTTCGAGACGTTGTTGCAGTCGTTTACGGACGCGGTCATCGAGTACCTGCAGATGCAGGTCGAACACGGCGCTGACGCGGTCCAGCTCTTCGACACCTACGCCGGGATGTTGGGACAGGGGGCCTACCGGGAGTCGGTGGTGCCGTTACACCGGGCGATCGTCGACAGTGTCGACGTGCCGACGATCGTGTTCGCACGGAACATGGGTGGCCGCCTGGATCTGTTGGCCGAGACCGGTGCCGACGTCGTCGGCCTGGATTGGACGGTGAACATGGCGGGCGCCCGCGCGGTCCTGGGGGAGACGCCGGTCCAGGGGAACCTCGATCCCGCGGCGTTGTTCGGCGACGAGGACCGGATCCGGGAGCGGACCGAGACGATCATCGAAGCGGCGGGCCCCCAGGGCCACATCCTGAACCTCGGGCATGGCGTCAACCGGGAGACGCCGGTGTCGGCGGTCGAGACGTTCGTCGAGACGGCTCGACAGTGGTCCTGGGACTAGGAGGTCCCGAACGACTCGGCGAGGCGGCTGGCCTGGCGGATGCGGCCGGGGACGCCGACGCGGGCGGTGTAGTTCGTCGCGAGGTGGACGTCCGGGGGCAACGAGAGATCTGCGAGGGCATCCCACGTGTCGTCGTAGGCGGGGATGGCATCCTCGTGGCGGGTGACGTCGATGACCTCGGCGGGACTGCCGGTGACGGTCTCGAACTCCGTGGCGGCGGTCGTTCCGAGGGTGTCGTCGTCTTCAGCGAGGATATCCGGGTCGGTCATGCCGCCGAGGAAGCAGGTGACGAGACCGTCCCGACCGAAGGCGGCGCCGTTCCAGGTGACCCCGAGTGTCGATAGCGGTTCGGAGCGGCGGACCTGGTAGCCGAGGCCGGGGCGGTCGTAGTCGGTGCGGAGGTAGACGAACGCGAGAGGGTTGTAGGTGAGCGTCCGTAACCCGTCCACCCCGTCGGCGACCTTTGCGAGGAGATCGGCGGCGGTGGGGGCCGGCGTGGTGAGGACGACGGTGTCGACGCGGGTTGTCCCGTCCGGCAGGTCCAGACGGTACCCGTCGTCGGCCTCGTGGATGGCCTCGACCGGGGTATCGAGGAACACGCGGTCGGCGTAGGTCTCGGCGAGCCCGGTCGCCAGCCGTTGGTTGCCACCGCTGATGGTGACGGGGGCAGCGCTGTCGCCGCGATCGAGGATACGGCGCAGCGCCGGGCGCAACAACGAACCCTCCCGCGCCTCGAGGGCCATCACTCCCTCGAGGGCGTGTTCGGCGGGCATCTCGGCGGGGTCGCTGGCGTAGGTGCCGCCGTACAGGGGACCGATGAGGTTCTCGTAGGCTTCGTCCCCGAACTTCCGGCGGAACGCGGCCGCCGCTGACTCGGTCGGGGCGATGGGGTCCGTGAGCGGTTCGGCGAGGAGGCGGAGTTTCCCGGTGATCGAGAGGAGGTCGGAGCGCAGGAACGCCGACAGGGATAGGGGTGCCCGCCGCAGTCGGTCGTCGGCGTAGACGTACAAGGGGAGGTCTGCCGGGGCGGTGACGAGGTCATCGGTGAGGCCGGCGGCATCTGTGAGGTCGGCGACGGCGTCGGTCAACCGGAACCGTTGGGGCCCGTATTCGAGGGTGACGCCCTCGACCGTGCGGGACCGGATCACACCACCGGGGTCGGGGCGGGCCTCGTAGGCGACGCTGTCCACGTCGCGGTCGGCGAGGTAGTGTGTCAACGCGAGACCGGTGATGCCGGCGCCGACGATGCCGACGCGCATTCTAGTCGTCGCCTCGGTGGGGGACCCGCGGTGCGTTCAGGCACATGGTCCCGGGTTCGGGGCGGCAGTCACACTGGCGGAGCTGGTAGTAGCCGGGGTCGATGCCGGCGACGAACGGTTCGACGAGGTCGGCGAGTACACCGGGGAACCGGTCGTCGTCGTGGGGGACGGGCACCCGGTAAAACTCGAGGCCCTCGGCCGCGGCCTCCTCCCGGAGTTCGATGTCGAGTTCCGAGAGGGTCTCGCTTTGCTCGTGCATGAACGAGATGGGTTCGACGACGATTCGGTCGGCGTCGATGGTCTCGACGACGGTCTCGATGGCGGGTTCGGTCCAGGGGACATCCCGGTTCTCGTGGTTCTGGTAGCCCAGCGTGTAGTCCTCGACGTCGAGGAGGGCCGCCATGGCGCGACACCACTCCTCGACGTACTGGTCGTACCGACTCCCGGCCTCGAGGTAGTGGCGGGGGGTCCCGTGGGCTGAGAACACCACCGCTGTCCCCGATGCCTGGAGGTCGAGCCCCTCCCGATCTGCGTAGTCTGCGATGTTCTCGGCGCGGAGCCGGTTGTACGTCGGGTGGGTGTGCCAGCCGGTGAGGTGGTCGACGGTCGGGTCCCAGTCGTCGTGGCTGTCGACGGCGGCGGCCAGGTCGTCGATGGCGGCCACCGAGGTCGATGGGCCACACAACGGGTAGATCGGGAGGCCGACGAGGTGGTCGATCCCGTCGGCGCGGGCCTCCTCGACGGCGTCACTGATCAAGGGTTCGGTGAACTGGTAGCCGACGTAGGTTTCGACGGGTTCGCCCCGGTCGGCGAGGGCGTCGGCGAGGGCGTCGGCCTGTGCGACGGACTGGTCGGCCAGCGGGGAGCCGCCGATGGCTTCGTACTCCTCGATCAACCCGGGAGCCCGCCGTTCGGCGAGTTCGGCGGCCCGTTCACGGGCTTCTGCCTCGGTGTCGGCGGCCTCGAGGTCGGCATTGTCCAGGAAGATGCGGGTGAGGTACGGGACGACTGACTCCCGGTCGGGGGTCGTCGGTTCCCCGAAGTTCAGGAGGACGACGCCTGTGTCCATACCGTCACTCACCCCGCCGCGGCCGTATAGGTGACGTTTCCGGGTGGGGGCGGCGTGCGGTCAGGAGTGGTGGGTGGGGGCCGCGTGTTCGACGACGGCGGTGGCGAGCGCTTCGATGTCGGCGTGTTCGGGGCGGACGTCGACGGCGACGTCGTGATCTCGTGCAGCTGTAGCTGTCGGCGTGCCGATGGCACCGACGACGATGTCGGCCCCGTTCAAGGCAGTGTGGACGCGGTCGGCGAGGCCACGGTCCGTGGCGGCGTCGAAGAAGTGCTCGACGGTCAGCGGCGAGGTGAACAGGACGGCATCGAGGTCGCCGGCAGCAGCCAGTTCGGTCGAATGCCCTGCGTCCTCGGGGCGGACCAGTCGGTAGAGCGTGGTCTCGTGGACGGTCGCGCCGGCGGCGGCGAGCCCGTCCGGGAGGGTCGCAGATCCGGCATCGCTGCGCGCGATGTCGACGGTCGCATCCCCCACCTCGTCGCGGAGTGTGGCGAGGAGGCCGGCCGAGGAGTACTCCTCGGGAACGCAGTCCACGGGGTAGCCCGCCTCACGCAGCGCGTCGGCCGTGGTGGGACCGATGGCACACACCGTCGCCGTCCCCGGATCCCAGTCGGTGGCGGTGAGGCAGTCGACGCCGGTGGTGCTGGTGAGGATGACGTAGTCGGCATCATCGCGGGGCTGGGCCCCCGTTGGCCTGGTATCGAGCATCGGGTCGACGACGGGGTCGGCGCCCAGCGACCGGAGGAGGTCGGCGGTGTCGGCGGCGCGGCCGTCGTCGGGGCGGAACAGGGCGACCGCGAGGCGGGTGGCGTCGGTCACTCGGCGGTCACCTCGCGGGCGGCGTCGACGAGGTCGGCGGCGCCCCGGTCGGCCAGGTCGCTAGCGAAGGAGCGAGCCGCATCGACGTGGTCCTCGACCGGGAGTTCCCGGGTGTCTGCGATGACCTGGTCGCCATCGAGGGACAGGATCTGGGCGCGGACGAGGACGACGGGACCTTTGATCGTGGCGTGGACCCCGATCGGGGCGACACATCCCCCGCCGAGTGTCGCGAGGACGGTGCGTTCGGTGGTGACGGCGACCCGCGTCGGGGGGTGGTCGAGCGCGCGGCGGATCGCGGTGACGACGGCTTCGTCGTTGGCGGTCACCGCCAACGCACCCTGGGCGGGGGCGGGGACGAACTCCGGGATCGGGAGCGGCGTCGCCGGGACGTCCCCGGGGAGGTCGAGGCGCTCGAGGCCGGCGCGGGCGATGACGATCGCGTCGTACTCGGTGTCGATCTCCCGGCCGAGGGCGCGGCGTTCGAGCTCGGTGCGGTCTTCGAACCAGGCCGCGGCGTCCGCGTCATCGTCGTCGAGTCTGGTCTGGTGTTCGCGTTGGAGGGACGGGGCCAACACCTTCTCGATCCGGGTGTCGACGTTCCCGCGCAGCGGTTCGACGGTGAGGTCGGGTCGCCGAGCCTGGAGCTGGGCGCCGCGGCGGAGACTGGCGGTGCCGACCGTCCCCCCGGACGGGAGGTCGTCGATGCCGGCGCCGTCGGGGGTCACGAGGACGTCGCCGGCGGGGGCGCGGTCGGGGACGGCTGCCACCTCGACGGCGGCGTGGTCCTCGGTCGGGACGTCCTTGAGCGAGTGGACGGCCGCGTCGGCCTCACCGTCGATGACGGTCTGGTCGACGCTGTGGACGAACGCCCCTTTCTTCCCGAGGTCGTGGATGAGCTCCTCTCGGAGTTCGTCGCCCCGGGTCGAGACTTCGACCAACTCGACGTCGTGGCGGTGGTCCTCGAGGGCGGCCCTGACCCGATTGGCCTGGTAGGTCGCGAGGGCCGAGCCCCGGGTCGCCAACCGGATCGGGTCGCTCGTCGTCATACCCGATGCTGGGGGCGCGAGCCCTATACCGTTCACGGGACGAGGGCGGTACCTACAAACCCCCAGGCGCGGAGGCCATGGGACATGGGGGATTCTGAGCAGGCTCCTTCCTCGACTCCGCGGGTGCCCGACGACGCCGATGAACTCGAGGTCCTCGAGTATCTGACACGCTCGCCGTTGCGGGTGAACCTGTTGGTGTGGCTGGCGTCGACGGCACCGGTCGCGGAGCGGGCGGTGCGGGCCGAGTACGACGTCGCCCGCACCACGATCACGCGAACGCTCGATGGGTTCGCCGACCGCGGGTTCATCGACCGGGCGGGCGGGGACTGTACCGTGACCGCCTACGGGGCCGCCATCGCCTCGACGCTGGAGCGGACGATCTCGGACCTTGGACCCCACACCGAGCTGGAACCGTTCCTCCGGCGGGTGCCGGCCACCGCCTTCGACCTCGATCCGGGTGCGTTGGCCGACGCGGACGTGACGGTCGCCGAACCGGGGAGTCCGTATGCACCGGTCGAGGCGGTGACGGACCTCCGGGCACGCTCCTCGACGGTCCGGGAGCTGTCCTCGATCGTGGCCCAGGACAGTGCCGAACAGGTCCACGACCGGGCGAAGCGAGGCGATGCCTCCTTCGAGATCGTGTTACAGGACGACGTGATCGAGCAGATCCACGCTGACGATGGGTACCGGACCCAGTTCGAGGCTGCCGTCGAAGAACCGGCGGTGGATGTCCGGGTCTACGAGGGAACCTTCCCGTTTCTGGTGGTGTTACTCGACGATGCGGTGGCGCTTGGGGCGACGAACGACGAGGAGATGCCGGCGGTCCTCGTGGTCGGTGCGGCCGACCGGGTGCGCGAGTGGGCCGAATCCCTCTACCAGGAGTTCTACGAGCAGGCGACACCGTACGAGGAATACGTCACGTGACCGTCGTGTGCACGGTATGCACACCGTGTACGGGATTCACTGAAGTACGGGTCCGGTCTTAGGTGAACATGTTCGGGTGCGTTGTCGCCCGGACTAGCGCCACGCCGTCATCGGGGGGAAGCCGCGGCGTGGGGCTAGGGGGATGTCACTCTTCGCCGGTCCGCCAGGCTGCCGACGTGCCCCGATTTCCGCGTTCGATTAGCTAAATTCAGGCGCTAAGCCCCCGCCCTCAAGGAGCGCCGCAGTCCGCGCCAGCGCACAAGGAGCGCAGTAGGGTGGGGATACAGCGCCGTCATCATCTGTCTTGCAGGTT
>JBDGTJ010000020.1:0-11288 GCA_042216925.1 Halobacteriaceae archaeon | reverse complement strand
ACGGCGACGAGATGAACATGCACGCCCTCCAGAACGAGGAGGCCCGCGCCGAAGCCCGCGTCCTGATGCGGGTCCAGGAACACATCCTCAGCCCGCGGTTCGGTGAGAACATCATCGGCGCCATCCAGGACCACATCACCGGGATGACGCTGCTCACCCACGAGAACCCACAGTTCAACGAGACCCAGGCCCTGGACCTGTTGCGCGCCACCCGGATCGACACCCTGCCCGAACCGGACGGCGAGGACGGCGGCGAACCGTACTGGACCGGTCGCACCCTGTTCTCCGAACTGCTGCCCGACGACCTGAACCTGGAGTTCACCGGCACCATGGACGAACCCGTCCGCATCGAGGACGGGGAGCTCGTCGCCGGCACCATCGCCGAGGACGAGGTCGGCGAGGTCGGCGGTGGGATCGTCGACACCATCACCAAGGTCTACGGCAACACGCGCGGCCGCCAGTTCATCAACGAGGTCGCCACCCTCGCGATGCGGTCGATCATGCACTTCGGATTCTCGATCGGGATCGACGACGAGTCCATTCCGCCCGCCGCCCAGGAGCAGATCGACGAGGCCATCGAGAACGCCCACGACCGCGTCGAGGAACTCATCGAGACCTACGAAGCCGGGGAACTCGAGAGCCTCCCCGGTCGCACCGTCGACGAGACCCTTGAGATGAAGATCATGCAGACGCTCGGCCGGGCCCGGGAGTCGGCCTCGGACATCACCCGCGACCACTTAGACGACGACAACCCCGCGGTCGTCATGGCCGAGAGCGGCGCCCGCGGTGGGATGTTGAACCTCACCCAGATGGCGGGCTGTGTCGGCCAACAGGCGGTGCGGGGCGAACGCATCAACCGTGGGTACGAGGACCGAACCCTCTCGCACTTCCAGCGCAACGACCTCTCCGCGGAGGCCCACGGCTTCGTCGAGAACTCCTACGCGGCGGGGTTGACCCCGCGGGAGTTCTTCTTCCACGCGATGGGCGGTCGCGAGGGCCTGGTCGACACCGCGGTCCGCACCTCGAAATCCGGGTACCTGCAACGCCGGTTGATCAACGCCCTCTCGGAGCTGGAGACCCAGTACGACGGCACCGTCCAGGACACGAGCGGTACCGTCGTCCAGTTCGAGTTCGGCGAGGACGGCACCAGCCCGGTGAAGGTCTCCAGCGACGACGACCACGACATCGACGTCGAGAGCATCACCGACCGCATCCTCGAGGCCGAGTTCGACACCGAGGACGAGAAACGGGAGTTCCTCGGGGAGAAACCGTTGCCGACGAACCTCAGCGAACACGTCGACTCCTGGGAGGTGGAAGCCGATGACTGAGGTGACCGAGGACATCGAGGCCGTGGTCGCGGACAGCGAGTTGCCACCGCGGTTGCGGACCCAGGTCCTCGAGACCGTCGCCGACCGGGACGCCGTCACCGTCGAGGACGTCGAGGACATCGTCGCCGCCGTCGAGGCCCAGTACCGGGACACGCGTGTCGACCCGTTGGACCCGGTGGGCACGGTCAGCGCCCAGTCCATCGGTGAACCCGGAACTCAGATGTCGATCCCAGGCGAGGAACGGATCCTCGTCCGTCGTGATGGCGAGACCGACGTCGTCCCGATCGGCGACCTGGTCGATGCGGTCATGGCCGACCGTGAGGTCCGGACGATCAAGGACCACGAGGTCGCGCTGGCCCCCGACGATCTCGAGGTGTTGAGTCTCGACACCGACGAACAGGTCACCTGGAAACCGGTCGAGGAGGTCAGCCGTCACGACGCGCCGTCGGAACTTCTGGAGTTCACCCTCGAATCGGGACGCACCATCACCGCGACCAAGGCCCACTCGTTTGTCACCCGCGAGGACAACGCGGTGGTGCCCATCGCCGGTAGGGACCTCTCGGAGGGTGACTGGCTGCCCACGGTCGGGGCGTTCGACCAGGAGTCGGGGCGAGCAGACATCCAGGGCATCGAGGCGATCGGGCCGAACACGGCAACTGACGGTGGGACAGCCGCCCGACAGATTCCTAACTTCGGGACTGCACTCGAAACGGCGGCCAAATCAGTCGGTCTTGAGTCGGGTTCTGTGGCGGAAGCGACCGAACGACAGGCCATCGCCCATGAGGAGCTTGCGAGTCTCGTCGAGGACATCCGCTCCCAGGGAGAGGGGCCGGTTCCGCGTCTGGCGGCCCTCGACCAGGCACTCGCGGCAGACGTCACCTGGGAGCAAATCACGGGCATCGAGACGGTCTCGCCACCAGAGGAGGGGGTCTACGACGTCTCCGTCGCGGGGTTGGAGACGTTCACAACGGCCGCCGGCGTCGTCACCCACAACACGATGAACACCTTCCACTACGCCGGCGTCGCCGAGATCGACGTCACCCAGGGCCTCCCCCGGTTGATCGAGTTGGTGGACGCCCGCAAGACCCCGGACACCCCGATGATGACGGTGCACCTCGAGGACGAGTACGCGACCGACCGGGAGCGCGCCCACGAGGTCGTGTGGTCGATCGAGGCGACGAAGATCCTGGCGTTGGGCGACATCTCGACGAACGTCGCGGACATGGTCGTCCAGATCGACCTCAACGAGGACACCCTCCAGGAGCGGTGGCCGACCGTCGATGACACCGACGAGATCGCCGGCGAGATCGCCGAGCAGATCCAGTCCGCACTCGGCGTCGAGACCCGGCGGGACGGCACCGTCGTCCAGTTCGGACCGGAGGAACCGAGTTACCGGGACCTCCTCCAGCTCGTCGAGGAGCTCCGCGACATCGTGTTCAAGGGCATCGAGGAGGTCACCCGGGTCGTCATCCGCAAGGAGTCCGGGGACGACGGCGAGGAGGAGTTCGTCCTCTACACCGAGGGGTCGGCGTTCGGCGACGTCCTGGACATCGAGGGCGTCGACGCCTCGCGGACGACGTGTAACAACATCCACGAGATCCAGAAGACCCTCGGGATCGAGGCGGCCCGCGAGGCGATCATCGACGAGACGATGGACACCCTCGAGGAACAGGGGTTGGGCGACGTCAACGTCCGGCACCTGATGCTCGTCGCGGACATCATGACCAACACCGGGGACATCCAGTCGATCGGGCGCCACGGCATCAGTGGCTCCAAGGAGTCGGTGCTGGCGCGGGCGGCCTTCGAGGTGACGGTGTCACACCTCATCGACGCGGCGGTGTACGGCGAGGTCGACGACCTGAACGGCGTCACCGAGAACGTCATCGTCGGGAAACCGATCAAGCTTGGCACGGGTGACGTGAACCTACGGATGCAGGCGACCGGCAACCGCGAGCAGTCCCAAAGCGATTGATGACGGTCACCCTCTCGGACGAGGCCCGCCAGGCGATCGCCGTCTTCGAGGACGTCACCGGCGCGACCGCGACGGACTGTATCTTCGCCGAGGACCGGGTGGTGTTCGTCGTGGCGCCCGACGACATGGGTGCGGCGATCGGCGAGGGCGGCGAGACCGTCGACCGGGTCGCGGCCGAACTCGGGCAGTCGGTGCGGTTGGTCGAGGACGCCGAGACGCCGGCGGCCTTCGTCGCGAACGCGTTGGCGCCGGCGGCGGTGTACAACGTCACCATCAGCGAGAACGACGACCGGGTCGCCTACGCCGAGGTCGACCACGCCGACCGGGGGGTCGCCATCGGCGAGGACGGGCACACCATCGCGGTGGCGCGGCGGTTGGCCGCCCGGCACTTCGACATCGACGACGTGCAGCTGGCGTGACGCGGGCGGAAAGCGGGTGCTTAAGTGGTTCCGTTCGATATCAGTGACTACGATGGCCAACGGGAAGTACGCCGCGCGGAAGCTGAAGAAGGACCGGCAGCGGTACCGATGGTCCGACTCGGATTACGCGCGACGCGCCCGGGGGCAGGGCACGGAGTCCGGTCCCTTGGAAGGGGCGCCACAGGCACGAGGTATCGTCTTGGAGAAGGTCGGGATCGAGGCCAAGCAGCCCAACTCCGCGATCCGGAAGTGTGTCCGGGTGCAGTTGATCAAGAACGGGAAGCAGGTCACCGCGTTCTGTCCGGGCGAGGCCGCGATCTCGTTCATCGACGAGCACGACGAGGTCACCATCGCCGGCATCGGCGGTGCCAAGGGCCGGGCGATGGGTGACCTGCACAGTGTTAACTACAAGGTCGAGAAGGTCAACGGCGTATCGCTGATCGAACTTGTTCGGGGGAACGCGGAGAAACCGGTCCGATGAGCGAGTCAGATGCACCCGAACCGGACGCGCCGGCCGGCGGGTCCGAGACGGAGGCGGAGCTGTTCGGCGAGTGGAGCGTCGACGACATCGAGTACCAGGACCCGTCGACAAAACGGTATCTGGAGGTGACGCCCGTCGCCCACACGATGGGACGCCACGCCAGCAAGCAGTTCCGGAAGTCCGAGATCTCGGTGGTCGAGCGGTTGATCAACCGGTTGATGCAGGACGGATCCAACACCGGGAAGAAACAGCAGGCGACCCGCATCGTGCGGGACGCGTTCCGCCTGGTCCATGACCGCACCGACGAGAACCCGGTCCAGGTCCTGGTGCGGGCCGTCGAGAACGCGGCGCCACGCGAGGAGACGGTGCGGCTGAAATACGGGGGGATCAGCGTGCCCAAGGCCGTCGACGTGGCACCCCAGCGGCGGGTCGACCAGGCGTTGCTGTTCATCGCGGCGGGTGCGCGCCGGGCGTCGTTCAAGTCCCCGACTGACGCGGCCGAGGCGTTGGCCTCCCAGTTGATCGGGGCGGCCGAGGGCGACGTCCAGACCTACGCGGTCAGTCAGAAAGAGGAAAAAGAGCGGGTCGCGGCCGCCGCGCGGTAACCCGATCGGTTGCTTAGTCGGCGGCGGGTGGTTCTGTGGTCTCTGCGTACTCGGTGAGCAGTGCCGCGAGTGCGCGGCGGTACGTGGATTCGTCCGGGTCGGCCGCGAGGCTGGAAAACTCCTCGATGAACCAGTCGACGTCGACGCTGGGGGCGTCCTCGGCGGCGGCGTGGGCGAGGTCGAGGATCCGGTGATCCGTGGGGAGGGCGTCGTGGCGGCGCAACAACGCCACGGCGAAGGCCGCGTTGACCGCGGTCATCTCGGGGTCGCTGGCGGCGGTCAGCCGCTGGCCGGCCGGGCGACTCGGGGCGGGCCGATCGGCGACGGCGGCGGCGAGCCGGGACTCGAGGAACGCAGTCAGTTTCTCGCTGGGACCGACCGAGAGGGTGATGTCGTCGGCATAGATGTCCTTGGCGTGGTTGGCGATCTGGTAGCAGTGCGGGATCGTCCGTCGTTCGACCGACCGCCCGGCGAGAGCGAGGTACAACGCCTCCTCGGTGGACTGGGTGTGGCTCGGGTGGGCCTGTTCGTGTCGACGCATGTGCGCGAACTCGTGGAGGGCGAGTTCCCGGGCCATGGCAGAGGAGGCGGCTTGCTGACTGATGTTGAGGACGTGTCGGTCTTCGTGGTGGGCGGCCCACGTGCGTTCGTCGGGGTCAGTCCGGACGCGGACGGTGACCGGGTGGGTGAGGTCGTGTTCGGTCTCGAAGCGGTCCTGGGCCGAGAGGAAGGGGGCGGCGGGGCCGGGTCCCTGCACGGACAACTCCATGTACCACCGGAGACGGGGTATGCGGCTTTCAGTCTTGTGCCGGGAATTCCCACGCCGCGGTGGAGAACACTACCCTTTTGAGGGTGCTCCCGATATCGGTTGCCAATGGGCCGACGCAAGAAGATCGTCGAACAGTGTGAGCGGTTGATGGACGACCCCGAGCAGATCCGGAACATCGCCATCGCCGCTCACGTCGACCACGGGAAATGCATCAGTGGCGACGCCAGAGTCACGCTCGCCGACGGGTCGGTCGTCGACGCTGCGGACCTCTATGATCGGATTCGCACCACCGGGGCACCGATCGACGCCGACGGTGAGGCATACGAACCGGGCACCGACATCGAGGTCGTCTCCCTCGATCGGTCGAGTGGGGAGACGACCGCCGTACCAATCGAGGCGGCGACGCGTCGCGAGGCAACCGAATCCCTGCTCCGCGTCCGGACCTCGAACGGGCACGAACTGGAGACGACACCCGAACACCGGTATCTCGTCCTCACCGAGTCGGGGGTCATGGAGTTCAAACGTGCCGACGCGCTCGAGGCAGGTGAGACGATCGTCGGCGCGCGCCAGGTTCCGACACAGGAGACAGAGACCGTCGAGGCCCTCCTCCGCTCTCTCGCAGCGGACCGGGGGTTCATCGTCGACCTCGACGAGGAGTTCGCGAACCAGATCGCCGACCACGAGACGGCAACCCTCTACGAGGCGACGGACACCCACCTGCAACGAGACTCCTTCGACCATGCGGTGTGGCGGGGGCAGTACCGACTCGCCGACATCCTCGACGTCTGTGATGCCTTGGACATCCCTGTCCAGCGCCTCTACGATGGGATCGAGACGCTGAACTACCGGGGGACCGACCGTCGCGGCGAGCATTCCTCGCTGGCGATCGAACTCCCGGAGGATCTCTCACCACTGTTCTATCTCGCCGGGGTGTTCGCCGGTGACGGCGATCTGGAGGGAACGATCACCGCAGACGACGAACGGATGCAATCGCTGATCGTGGATGCGGCAACTGCGATCGGCCTCGATCCGATCGTCCGCGAGTTCGAGGATCGTGCAACCCGGGTGGAGGTCGGGGGCAAGACCGTACAACACCTCCTCCAGGCCGCGTTCGCGTATCCCACGGCCGAGAAGTCCGCTTCGATCCGCGTGCCGGACCTGGTGTTTGGCGCCGACCGTGAGGAGACGGCGGCCTTCGTCCGCGGCTACTTCGATGCCGATGGGACCGTCGAACGGAACCGGTCGGCGGTCACGGTGACCTCGATCAGCGACCGGATGCTCGAGGACCTCCAGTTACTGCTCTACCAGTTCGATGTCGCCTCGAAGCACAACCCCACCTCGGATTCGCTGGTCATCGCCGGCGCGTTATCTCTCGATAACTTCGCGGCCATCGGGTTCGGCCACCCGGACAAACGAACTCGGTTCGAAGCGCTGCGGGAGTCCGCACAGTCCGCGAAGCTGGACCGCGTGCCAGTAGACGGGGACACCCTCCGTGAGATTCGAACGGCTGTCGGCGCCGCCCAGACCGACGTGTTCACCGGGTACGGGAGCTACGAACGCAACGAGGTCGGGGTCACGAAACGTAGCCTGAACCGGTTCGTCGACGCCCTCGAGGCCCAGGGCGGGGACGACATCCGGTTGGATCGGCTCGGGAATCTCGCGAAGGCCGATACCTCCTTCGTCGAGGTCGAGACAATCGAACGCGTCGACCGGGAGTACGTCTACGACTTCGGTGTCGAGGAGCACAACAACTTCATCGCGGATGGCTTGGTCGTCCACAATACGACGCTGACGGACAACCTCCTCGCCGGGGCGGGCATGATCAGCGAGGAGACGGCGGGCCAGCAACTCGCGATGGACACCGAGGAAGACGAGCAGGAACGGGGGATCACCATCGACGCGGCCAACGTCTCGATGACCCACGAGTACGATGACGAGGACCACCTCATCAACCTCATCGACACCCCGGGCCACGTCGACTTCGGGGGTGACGTCACGCGGGCGATGCGGGCCGTCGACGGGGCGCTCGTCGTCGTCGACGCCGTCGAGGGGGCGATGCCCCAGACCGAGACGGTGTTGCGCCAGGCGTTACGCGAGGGCGTGAAGCCGGCGCTGTTCATCAACAAGGTCGATCGCCTCATCTCCGAGCTCCAGGAAGGTCCCGAGGAGATGCAGGAACGGTTACAGCAGGTGATCCGGGACGTCAACGAGCTCATCCGGGGCATCACCGAGGACTGGGACGTCGACTGGACGGTCAGCGTCCAGGATGGCACCGTTGCGTTCGGGTCGGCCCTCTACAAGTGGGGGGTGTCGATGCCGTCGATGCAGCGCACCGGCATCGACTTCGGAGACATCATCGAGATGGAGCGCAGCGGCGACCGTGCCGGCCTCCACGAGGTGACGCCGCTGTCCAACGTCGTGTTGGACATGGTGTGTGAGCACTTCCCGAACCCGGTCGATGCCCAGCCGCGTCGCATCCCGACGGTGTGGCGGGGTGACGCCGACAGCGACCTCGCCCACCAGATGCGGGACGTCGACGAGGACGGGGAGGTGGTGTTGATGGTGACCGACATCAGCATCGACCCCCACGCCGGCGAGGTGGCGACGGGCCGGGTGTTCTCCGGGACGATCGAGAAGGGCCAGGAGCTGTACGTCTCCGGGACCGCGGGCCAGAACCGCGTCCAGTCGGTCGGGATCTTCATGGGCGGCGAGCGCGAGGAGGTCGACCACGTCCCCGCGGGGAACATCGCCGCCGTCACCGGGCTGAAGGACGCCATCGCCGGCTCGACCGTTTCGAGCGTCGAGATGACGCCGTTCGAGTCCATCGAGCACATCTCCGAGCCGGTCATCACGAAGTCCATCGAGGCCCAGAACATGGACGACCTGCCGAAGCTCATCGAGACGCTCCAGCAGGTCGCCAAGGAGGACCCGACCATCCAGATCGAGATCAACGAGGACACCGGCGAGCACCTCATCTCCGGGCAGGGCGAACTCCACCTCGAGGTCATCACCCAGCGCATCGAGCGCAACCAGGGCATCCCCGTTCGGACCGGCGAACCGATCGTCGTCTACCGGGAGATGCCCACGAGTTCGTCCGACGAGGTCGAGGGCATCTCGCCGAACCGCCACAACCGGTTCTATCTCACCGTCGAACCCCTCTCCGACGAACTGGTGGACACCCTGAAACTGGGCGAGGCCACGATGGACATGCCCGAACAGGAACGCCGCGAGGTCCTCCAGGACGCGGGCATGGACAAGGACACCTCCCAGGACGTCGAGGAGATCATCGGTTCGAACGTCTTCGTCGACGACACGAAGGGGATCCAGCACCTCAACGAGACGATGGAGCTCGTCGTCGAGGGGCTCCAGGAGGCCCTCGAGGACGGTCCGCTGGCCGCCGAACCGGTCCAGGGCGCCCTCGTCCGTCTCAACGACGCGCGTCTCCACGAGGACGCCATCCACCGCGGTCCGGCCCAGGTCATCCCGGCGGTTCGCGAGGCCGTCCACCGGGGCCTCATCGACGCGGAGGTCCGGCTCCTCGAACCCATCCAGGACGTCCGCATCGACGTGCCGTCCGAACACATGGGTGCGGCCTCGGGCGAGATCCAGGGACGCCGGGGACGCGTCGACGACATGTACCAGGAGGGCGACCTCATGGTCGTCGAGGGCATCGCCCCGGTCGAGGAGATGATCGGCTTCTCCTCGGACATTCGCTCGGCGACCGAGGGCCGCGCCTCCTGGAACACCGAGAACGCCGGCTTCCGCGTGCTGGCCGACAACCTCCAGGGCGAGAAGATCACGGAGATCCGCGAGCGCAAGGGGATGAAGACCGAACTCCCCCAGGGCGTCGACTACTTCTAGACGGTCCACGAGACTTATGCCGTCCGCCCGGGAGGCCGGGTGGTATGGCTGTCGATCGCGGCGCTTGGCCGGTGGGGTGGAGGGGTGACGGTGTCTGAGCCGTCGGCCGACGGAGGCGAGGCCCGCGCCTACACGGTGCGGTTGGAACTCGATGATCGGCCCGGTGAACTGTTGGAGGCGTTGGAACCGATCGCCGACCACGGCGGGAACCTCCTAGGCATCGTCCACGAACGCGGGTCACTCACCCCGCGGGGACGGGTGCCGGTGGAGGTCGATGTCGCCTGCCAGCCCGGGCAGTTCGATCGCATCGTCGCCGCATTGCGCGATGCCGGGGTGACGGTCACGCGGGCCGGCGAGGAACGGTACGGCGAGTCGTTGGTCGTGTTGTTGATCGGCGACCTCGTCGAGACCGATCTCTCTGATACCCTGACCACGGTCCAGGCTGTCGACGGTGTCGATGTCACCGGGATGACCTTGGAGGCGCCGGAAGGGACGGCCGAGCAGTCGAGTGCGCGTCTCCACCTCGCGACGCTGGCAGGTGACGTGGCGGCGGCCCTGGGGGCGGTGCAGTCGGTCGCCGAGGAGAAGGACCTCCAGGTCGTCGAGCCGGTGACGGAGGTGGAGGGGTGAACCTCGCGATCGTCGGGGTCGGTGCCGTGGGTCGGTCGGTCGCCGTCCAGGCCGGGGACCGCGGCCACGAGGTGGTGGCCCTCGCGGACTCGCGTGGCGCGGTCGTGGATGGGGATGGCGTCGATCTCGGTGCGGCCCTCGAGCGGCGGGATGGCGGAGAGCCGGTCGGCGACCAGGCGCCGCGGGCGGCCCTGGAGGCCGACTACGACGTCCTCATCGAGGCGACGCCGACCACGCTCGGGGATGCCCAACCGGGGTTCGGCCACGTCGAACGGGCGCTCGACCGGGATCGCCACGTCGTCCTCGCGAACAAGGGCCCGGTCGCCGAACGGTACGACGACCTGCAGGCCGTGGCGACCGACTCGGCTGGGGCGGTGCGGTTCGAGGCGACGGTCGGGGGCGCGATCCCCGCGATCGCGGCGATCGAGGGCGTCGATCCCAACCGGGTGCGGGCGGTGCGTGGGGTGTTGAACGGGACGGCGAACTTCGTGTTGACGCGGATGGCCGCCGAGGGGTTGGGTTTCGATCACGTGTTGGCCGAAGCACAGGACCTTGGTGTCGCAGAGGCAGACCCGAGCTTCGACGTCGACGGGACCGACGCCGCCCTGAAGTGTGCGATTCTCGCGAACCTGCTCCGGGATGGTGGTGTGTCCCTGACCGACGTCGCCGTCGCCGGGATCCGGGACATCCCGGGGCGGGCCCTGGACCTGGCGGCCGACGCCGACCGCACCATCCGGCTGGTCGGGGAGGTGACGGCCTCGACCGTCCGCGTGGGGCCCCGCTTGGTGTCGGCGACGGGCGAGCTCGCCGTCGAGGGGACGACCAACGTGGTCCAGCTCGAGACCGAGCACGCGGGTGATCTCACCCTCCAGGGACCGGGTGCCGGCGGGGCGGCGACGGCGACCGCGGTGTTGGCCGACGTGGACCGTCTCCCACCGAGACCCTGACCCTGCCGGCGAGGACCACGGTTACGTGTGTCGGTTTCACGGCGGGCGGTTCCGAAATGGTTTTAAGACAATCCGGCGAATGCATTGCCAGAGCGCACCCGCGCGTGACCGAATCCATGAGCGACAAACCCCACCAGAATCTGGCCATCATCGGCCACGTCGACCACGGGAAGAGCACGCTCGTCGGCCGCCTGCTGTTCGAGACGGGCTCCGTCCCGGAACACGTCATCGAGCAGTACCGCGAGGAGGCCGAGGAGAAGGGCAAGGGCGGCTTCG
>JBDGTJ010000062.1:0-11367 GCA_042216925.1 Halobacteriaceae archaeon | reverse complement strand
ACGCCATCTCGACGATGAAGGCGGCCTTCGCCATCGGCATCCTCGCCGCACTCGGCGCCATCACCCAAGGAGGCAGCATCTCCGAGACCGTCGGCTCCGGCCTCGTCGACGGCGTCGCCATCAGCTCCCTGGCCGCGACGGTCGGGCTCCTGACCGCGACGGGGTTCATGGCCTTCGGCATCTACAGTGGCTACCCGGTCCCCGCCGCGTTCGCGACCACCGGTGCGATGATCGGCGTCGGCCTGTCACTGGGCGGCTCACCGGCGGTCGGCACCTACACGGAAATCGCTACCTTCTGGCTGCTGGTGCCCCCGGTCTCGGGCACCCTGGCATACGTCACGGCCAGCGGGTTGCGTCGCGACGACATCCCCGAGACACTCAGCATCCCGGTCCTGGCCGCCGTGGTCGGGGCACTCGTCGCGAACATCCCCCTGAGCATCATCCCCGCGCCACCCGGGGCCGACCAGGGCTCCCTGGCCGGACTCGCCACCGGCGTCGTCACGACACCCGAATTCCTCGGGGTGGAGGCCGCCACCATCCTCGCGACCCTCGTCGCCGCGGCCGTGAGCTTCCGGTACATCCGCCAGAAGACGACAGAGTCACCAGAGAAAGGCATCAAGATCTTCCTCATCGTGTTGGGGAGCATCGTCGCCTTCTCCAGTGGCGGGAGCCAGGTCGGCCTCGCCACCGGGCCACTGGAGAATCTCTACGGCGTCGAACTCGGGCTGCCGATCATCGTCTTGCTCGCCGTGGGGGCCGTCGGCATCCTCGGCGGTGCCTGGATGGGCTCCCCACGACTGCTCCAGGCCAGCTCCCGGGAGTACGCCCAACTCGGGGTGCGTCGCTCCATCGCGGCCCTGGTCCCCGGATTCATCATCGCCCAGGCCGCGATCCTGTTCGGGATCCCCGTCTCGTTCAACAACATCATCCTCTCGGGGATCATCGGCGGCGGCCTCGCGGCCGGGTCGGCGGGTGTCTCCCGGCGGAAGATCCTCACGACGCTGCTGTTCTGGGTGCTGACGCTGGCCGGGTCGATCGCCATCGGGTACGGCCTCTACCAGGTCACAGCACCGGTCCTCGCTCGGTGAGGTCAACGGACGACGGTCACCGTCACCGGCGCTTCCGCGACGACCGTGGTGGCGACCGTACCCAACAACCACGTGGTGATGGTGCTGGCGCCGCCGTGCCCGCCCATGACGACGTGGTCGACGTCGGTGGTCTCGACCGTCTCGACGATGGTTTCTGCTGGCTCCCCCTCTTTGACGACCGTCTCGACCTCGCGACCGGCGTCACTCGCTGTCTCCTGGGCCGATTCCAGGAGTGTCCTGGCCCGGTCGCGGGCCGTCTCCTGTCGGTCCTCCGACCGCTCGAGGACGCCGCTTTCGCTCATACCGGTGCTGACCGGCGTCGCCACGCTCAGGACCGTCGTCCGACAGTCGAACACCTCGAGGGCATGCGCCAACGCCTGGTCGGCCAGCGGCGACCCGTCCAACGGGACGAGGACGTGCCCGGGCTCCATACGCCACCATCGGTGGACCACCCTCAAGAATGACGGGGCTGTCGGCCCAGACGCCAGCGTGTCGAGAGCCCCCTGCTGAACGTGGTCGATCCCGGGCCCGGATCCCTCGCATTGACACAGCGCCCTCCGGTGAACTGGCCCCATCGCGGGAGACGTACCGGCCGCGTTCTCCGGGTCGAACGAACGGTCTCTTGACCCGGTTCCCGGCGGTGCCGAGGACCCAACGACGAGACCATTGATGGCCCTCCGTCGACGGATCCCTGCGTAACAATAATGAGATCGACCACATTCGTTTCCGGTGGAGTGCCCCGCGATGCCCACTCGACGCACGATCACCAAAGCCCTCCTCCTCACAGCGGCCTCCCTCGCCGGGTGTTCGAGCCGCGACCGCGCCAAGACCACGACCACCACCGCGACGACCACCCTGCCAGCCACCGTCGAGGGACCGAAGGTCCGCATCGTCGACTCGGTGCTGCAGCTATCAGAGGGTGTCGCCACCGTCTCGGTGACGGTCGCCAACCTCGGGGACACGGGTCGTGACACCGTCCTCGCCGTCACGCTCACCGTCGAGGGCGGCGACCAGTACAGCGACTCGAACGCGATCCGCCTCCTCCGGGGTGGCACCCGCACGATCGAGTTCGACTTCGACGTCCCCGACGACGTCACGCGGGAGGCGATTTCATACGACGCCACCCTCGAGTGAGGTGCTCGGTCACCGGGTGAGGTCGAACTCGACGGTCGCGGTCACCGAGTCTGCGGGGACCCGGGGACCGGGCGAGGAACTGCCGCGACGCGAGTTGTCCGCGACGAAGACGTACTCCCCGGCGGGGAGTCGGTGACTGACTGAGGCCTGCATCACGCCGGTCGCACTGGCTTCCGGGACGTACTCGTACCCGTCCTTGTTGAGGTAGGAGGAGAGGTTCCCCGGCTTGTTCGGCAACACCTCGAAGTCGATCGGCGTCTCCGCCTCGCCACTGGCAGTCACGGTCGCCGTGTAGGCAAGCGTCGTCGCAGACCCCAGATCGAGGAGGAGGGTCTTCGTCGCCTTGAAATCATTGCCCCGGGAGAGGTCGAAGGTCTTCGTGAACGACTCCCCGGTCGTGTAGGTGCCCGCATCCACGGTGATGTCCGCGGTCGGGAACGTGGTCTCGGTCGAGGCCGTCGACGTTGTTGTCGTGGCTGTCCCGCCGTCGCCACCACACCCCGCGAGCAGGAGGGCGGCGCCGATCGTCGTGAGGGCTCGGCGTCGGGTGACCGGCATCGTCGCCCGAAGCACGAACCACCGACGAAAAAGGGTTCTGGAGACTACAGCGACCGTTTCAGTCCCGGAGCGGGGCGTCACGGACCAACGAGGGTGCAGCGTCCGCTCCCGGGGGTCTTGGGTCGGAATCCGGAACCCGGGACCGTGGACGAGCGGTGAACACCACCGGACTCGCTGGTCGGTGACCGGACTTCGGTAGACTAAAGCCCGCGACGGAAACAATTACCGCTCATGGGGGACGTCGAACGACTCCGTGACAGCACCCAGATTCTCGTGGGTGAGGACGTCCTCGACGCCGTCGACGTCGACCTCGAGGAGGAGTTCGCCGTCACCGTCACCGAACGCGAGGACCACGTCCACATCGTCGGGTCCCCCGTCGTCATCAAGGACGTGAGCGCGTTCCTCGCCAGGAACGGTATCACGCTGCGGTGACGTTGTTTTCGAGTGCAAGCCCCGTCCTCCAGGGCAGGGTCGAGCGGTAGGCCCGGCCTCGACCCCGCAACGCTTCGGCCGGTCGGCGTCGTGTGTGAATGCAACTCACCGGGAAAACTGGAGCTGGCTTGGGCTTCCCCGTCATCAACAACAGCACCCCTCCCCGACTGGGTCCTGCCAACGTGGCTTCGAGGTAGGTACGGCCGATGGCCCGGCCCGTGTGCCACAAGCGAGGGAGTTCGGACGAACTGGCGTCGCCACGCGCTCACCGCCTCGACGTGGAGCACACGAACCCGCAAGTTACCGCCGGGGGCAGACGGACCGGCCCGACGCCCCACGGGGGAATCCTCGCCGTTTACGGCGGGGAGGAGGTCAACCAAGAAGGCAATTCTTAAACGCGCGGAACGGGTCGCCACAGGTATGGCTGAAACCATCGACGTCCTCGTCCCCGGGGGCCAGGCCACGCCCGGACCGCCGCTCGGCCCGGAGCTCGGGCCGACCCCGGTCGACGTGCAGGCAGTCGTCGACACGATCAACGAGGAGACCGCCGCCTTCGACGGCACCGAGGTCCCGGTCACCGTCACCTACGAGGAGGACGGCAGTTTCGAGATCGAGGTCGGCGTTCCTCCGACGGCCGCCCTCATCAAGGACGAGGCCGGGTTCGACACCGGGTCCGGTCGTCCCGAGACGAACTTCGTCGCCGACCTCAGCGTCGACCAGGTCAAACAGATCGCCGAACAGAAACAGGCCGACCTCCTCGCCTACGATCTGAAAAACGCCGCCAAGGAGGTCGTCGGCACCTGTGTCTCCCTGGGCGTCACCATCGAGGGCGAGGACCCCCGCGAGTTCAAAGCGAAGATCGACGCCGGCGAGTACGACGACGTCTTCGCCGAGGAAGCCACGGCCTAACCACGGTTTTTTCGTCGACTGCTTCGACGGGTTTAAGGGGTCCATCCACCTCGATTCCGGTGAGACTGGCGTCCCTGCCCGTCTCACACCGTAGCAGGCATCCGCCGTACTACGGAGGTAGAAGATGGCAGATCAAGACATCGAAGACGCGGTCACTCGCGCACTCGAGGACGCCCCACCGCGGAACTTCCGCGAGACGGTCGACCTCGCGATCAACTTGCGCGACATCGACCTCGACGACCCCGCGAACCGCATCGATCAGAGTATCGTCCTTCCAGAGGGCACCGGCCAGGAGACGACGGTCGTCGTCTTCGCAGAGGGCGAAACCGCCGTGCGCGCGGCCGACGTCGCCGACGACGTCCTCTCGGCCGACGACCTCGAGGACCTCGGCGACGACGAGGACGCCGCCAAGGACCTCGCCGCAGCGACGGACTTCTTCATCGCCGAGGCAAGCATGATGCAGGACATCGGCCGGTATCTCGGGACCGTCCTCGGTCCCCGGGGGAAGATGCCGACGCCCCTGCAACCCGACGACGACGTCGTCGACACCGTCGAACGGATGAAAAACACCGTGCAGGTGCGGAGCCGCGACCGTCGCACCTTCCACACGCGTGTCGGCGCCGAAGACATGTCCGCCGCCCAGATCGCGGACAACATCGACGTCATCCTCCGCCGGGTCCACGCCGACCTCGAGAAGGGGCCGTTGAACGTCGACAGCATCTACGTCAAGACCACGATGGGCCCCGCCGTGGAGGTGCCCGCCTGATGAGCGAAGCCCAACGCACCACCGACCACATCCCGGACTGGAAACGGGAGGAAGTCGCGGCCCTCGTCGACCTCATCGACCGGTACGAGAGCATCGGTGTCGTCGACGTCGAGGGCATCCCCAGTCGACAGCTCCAGGAGATGCGGGCGGACCTCCATGGCTCTGCCGAACTGCGGATGGGGCGGAACAGCCTCATCAAACGCGCCCTCGAGGACGTCGACGACGGCGTCGAGACGTTGATCGACGTCGTCTCCGGACAGGTCGGGTTGATCGGGACCGACGACAACCCGTTCAGCCTCTACCAACGGTTGGAGGGGTCGAAGACCGCGGCACCGATCAACGCCGGCGAAGTCGCGCCCAACGACATCACCATCGAGGCGGGCGACACCGGCATCGACCCCGGCCCGTTCGTCGGCGACCTCCAACAGGTGGGCGCCGACGCCCGCATCCAGGAGGGATCGATCCGGGTCCTCTCGGACTCGACGGTCCTCGAGGCCGGCGAGGAGGTCTCCCCACAGTTGGCGAACGTCCTCGCCGAACTGGGCATCGAACCCAAGGAGGTCGGCCTCGATCTGCGCGCCGTCTACGCGGACGGGGTGCGCTTCGGTCCCGAGGAACTCGCCATCGACCTCGACGCCTACGAACGGGACGTCGCCACCGCGGCGACGCGGGGCCGGAACCTCGCCGTCGAGACGAGTTACCCGACCGACGCCACCATCGCCACGCTGCTCGCGACGGCGCGAGGCGACGCCATCGCCGTCGGCCTGGAAGCCGGCGTCGAAGACCCCGCGATCATGGACGAACTGGTCGCACGCGCCGACGCCCAGGTCCGGGCGTTGGCCGGGCTGATCCGGGACCCCGACGCCCTTCCCGAGGAACTCCGGGGAGCGGACACGGCGAGTCCCGACGACGAACCGCCAGCGACCGAGGATGAAACGGACAACGACAATGCAGACGCGGCACCGGACGCCGCATCCGAGGACGATACCGACGAAGACGACGAAGACGACGACGCCGGTGCGGACGCCCTCGGAGACATGTTCGGGTGATCAACCATGGAGTACGTATACGCAGCACTGATCCTGCACGAATCGGGCGAGGAACTGAACGAAGAGAACATCACCGACGTCCTCGAAGCCGCAGGCATCGACGTCGAGGAGTCCCGCGTCAAGGCCCTCGTCGCGGCCCTCGAAGACGTCGACATCGACGAGGCCGTAGAACAGACCGCAGCCGTCCCCAGCACCGGGGGCGGCGGCGCCGCGGCCGCGGATGAGGCAGACGAAGGTGAGGCCGAACCCGAAGCCGAGGAGGCCGAAGGCGACGACGAGGAAGCAGACGAAGACGAGGACGAGGAAGACGTCTCCGGCGAAGGCCTCGGCGACCTGTTCGGCTAATCGGCCACTCACTTCTCGTTCCTTCGCCACGGAGCGGCGCCGCTACAAGGCTGACGTTTAACCCTGAACACCGGCCAACCGGTCGTGATGGAGGTCTACGGGGTCCGGATCCTAGTCGCCCCGCCCACCACCGTCCGTGCCCTCCTGTTCATCGCCGGCGGCGTGTGTCTGGGCACGGTCTCTGGGCTGGTCCCCGGCCTCCACGTCAACGCCCTCGCCCTCCTGTTGGCCGGGGCGGCACCGACGATCCCCGGACCCCCACATCTGGTGGCCGCCACCATGCTCGCCGCCGGCGTCGTCCACACCTTCCTCGATGTCATCCCGGCACTCGCCCTCGGCGTCCCCGACGCCGAGATGGCGGCCTCAGCGTTACCCGGTCACCGCCTCGTCCTCGGCGGCCGCGGCCGCGAGGCACTCCGACTGTCCGCCCTCGGCAGCGGCGGGGCCGTCCTCCTCGCCATCCCGCTTGCCATCCCGGTCACCACCATCATGGCGGACCTCTACCCCATCGTCGTCCAGGTGCTTCCCCTGCTCCTGATCGGGGTCGTCATCGTGTTACTCTGGACCGAAGAGGGGGGACGTGCCACCATCGGCGGCGGGACATCCTTCGCCGCCAGCGGCGCCCTCGGCCTCCTCGTCCTCCCTCATACCCTCGATGGGTTCCTCCCCGTCGACAGCGTCCTCGGCCCCCTGTTCTCGGGCCTGTTCGGCGCCCCGGTCCTGCTCACCGCCCTGGATGGTGACGGCGTCCCCGCCCAGGCCGACGCCCACATCACCGTCCCCCGCCGACGCGTCGGTCTCACCGCCGCGGCCGGCACCCTCGCCGGGGCGATCGTCGGGTTCGTACCCGGGCTCTCGAGTGCCACCGCCGCCACCATCGCCCTCACCGGCTTGCCCCGAGACACCGGCGACCGCGGGTTCCTCGTCGCCACCAGTGGTGTCAACACCGCCAACAGCGTCTTCGCCCTCCTCGCGTTGCTCTCCCTAGGCACGCCACGGACGGGCGTGATGGTCGCCATCGAGACCGCATCCCTTCCGCTGAATGCACCGCTGTTGGTGGCAACCGTCGCCATCGCCGCGGCCACCGGGACGCTGCTCGTCATCGTCCTCGGCGACTGGTACCTCGCCCGCGTCGGCCGTGCCGACAACCGGCGGCTCTCCGTCGGGGTCCTCGCCTTCCTCGCCCTGCTGACCCTCGGGTTCGCCGGGCCGTTGGGTCCCGTGGTGTTCACCGCCGCCACCGTCGTCGGCCTGCTCCCACCGCGCGTCGGGTGTCGTCGCGTCTACCTCATGGGGGTGTTGATGGTACCACTCATGCTCTGAGCCTAGATCCACTCGAGGGACCGGAAGTACCACACCAACACCAGTGCCATCCCGGCCATCCCCGCGATCACGGCGGGGTAGGCATAGGGCCACCCGAGCTCGGGCATCTGTTCGAAGTTCATGCCATACACCCCGGCGACCAGGGTCAAGGGGAGGACGATCGTCGCGACGACCGTCAACCGCTTCATCACCTCGTTGGTCGACATCGACAACGCGTTCAAGTAGATGTCTCGGGCACCGGTCGTCAGATCGCGGTAGGTTTCGACGAGGTCGACCAGCTGGACGAGATGATCGTGGACGTCCCGGTAGTACTTCTCCGTCTCAGGGTCGATCGCCGGGACGTCGCCGCGAGCCAGGACGCTGACGCCTTCACGCGTCGGCCACAACAGCTTTCGCATCGAGAGTAACTCCCGTCGCGCATCGTTGATCTCGGCGAGTGTCTGTCGATCCGGGGCCTCGAGGACCTCGTCCTCGACGCGTTCGATCCGGGTCTCGATACCATCAAGTACCGTGAAGTACCCGTCGACGATCGCGTCCACAACGCGGTACCCGAGGTAGTCCGGTCCCCGCCGTCGGAGGTTCCGATCACCCGCTTCGAGGGCGGTGCCGAGCTGGTCGAGTATTTCCGGTGCCGTGGGCGCGTAGGTCACGACCCAGTCCTCGCCGATGAAGATCCCGACCGGTTCGTCGTCGATCTCCTCCTCGAAGGTCGTCTCTCCTCGGACGAGTCGGGCGGTCTTCACCAACACGAAGGTGTGGTCATCGAAAGCTTCGACCTTCGGCCTGACGTCGTTGTGCACGTCCTCGATCGCGAGGGGATGGACCCCGAACCGTTCCTGGACCTGGTCGAGGATGCCTTGGTCGGGAGCTTCCAGGCGGATCCACGTTGTCCGGTCGGCCGCCGCGCCTTCGGCGACACCGTCGGCATACTCGATGGCGTCCTCATCGTAGACGACAACCGCCGTCATGGCACCCCTCCACCGATGGCGAGTATCGTCACGCCCACTAAGACGGCGACGATGGCGAGTTCCCGCCCGGGGTAGCCGACCACCACCCCGAGGCCGTACCCAACCAGTCCAAGGCCCGTACACACGCTGCCGAGCCAAGCGATCCGGTCCATACTGGCGAGACACCGCGTCGGGAGAAAAGGATTCCCCGGCCCTCACCCACGCTCGTGCTGGAGGCCCTCGAACAACGTCGCGACCCGGTCCGGACTCCCGCTGCTTTGCTGTGGGTAGATCGCGACCGCGACCACGTGGTCGGATCCGTGGTTGAACACCTCGGTGATCTCGATGTAGACATCGATCTCCTTACCGCCGAGGCGGGCGGTCCCGGCGTACTTATCGACCGTCCGCGATTCGCCCAGGATCGAAAGCGAACGGCTCCCGACCTGTGAGCCGACGGTGAGGCCCTCGTACTGGGATTCGAACCGGGTTACCAGGTCCTGCGTGCTCATGTCCGCGATCGGGTTGAACGACTGCCCCAACACGGACACCGACGGACTCGTGAACGCTACGAACACGCCGGCGCGCCGCGAACCTAACGGACCCAGGTCGATCTGGCGTTCGTACTGGGCGAGTTGGTTGGTGACCTTCACGGTGCGGGTCTGGCCCGCCGCAGAGAAGTTCCGTGACACCGTTTTCGGGGTGACCGAGACCTCCTCGTACCCCGAGGCATCGAGGGCCTGTTGGGAGACGGTGGCTGGACTCGCGGTAAACGACGCGGGTTCTGACCCGAGGATGAACCCGCACCCTGCCGTCGTCATCACCACCGCGACCGTGATGACGGCGGCGATCGTTCGTCGCTGAACCATACCACCGGTTCACGGACACCGCTGATAAGTGACCTGGCCGACCGATCTCACAGCGAGTACTCCGGACCATCCGGGGTGTCCTCGACGTCGACGCCGAGTGCCTCCAGATCGGCGCGGAGGTCGTCGGCCCGCTCGTAGTTCCCCGCCTCGCGTTCGGCCGCGCGGACCTCGAGCACCAACTCGACGAGTTCTTCAGCGAGGTCGGCGACGCCGTCTGTGACGGTCCCGAACTGGAGGCCGAAGACGTCCTCGCCGAACGTCTCGAAGGTCTCGACACTCCGGCGCAAGCCCTGGTAATCGTAGGGGCTCCCGTCGTCGAGGTGGCGATGGACCGCCGTCGCCAACTCGAGTAACGCCGTCATGGCCTCCCGGACGTTGAGGTCGTCGTTCATCGCCGTCTCGAAGGCCGACCGGGCGTCCTCGACGGCGGCTCGCAACCTCTCGTCCTCGGCCTTCGTCCGGGCATCCACACTGTCACAGGCCGCAACCGCGTCAGCGTGGGCGCGCCGTAGTCGCTCCCATCGTTGCTCGGCCTCGGCCATCGTCGACGCCGAGAGGGTCTGGTCGCTACGATAGGCTGCACCGAGATAGAAGGTGCGGACGACGTTGACCCCGTACTCTTCGAGGGCGTCGGCGACCGTCGTGAAGTTCCCGAGACTGGAGGACATCTTCTCGCCTTTGGTCTCGAGGAGCCCGTTGTGCAACCAGTACCGGGCGAACTCCTGGCCCGTCGCGGCCTCGCTTTGAGCGATCTCGTTTTCGTGATGGGGGAAGACCAGGTCACGACCCCCCATGTGGATGTCGATCGTCTCCCCGAGATGGGTCATCGCCATCGCCGAACACTCCACGTGCCACCCCGGGCGACCTGGACCCCACGGCGACGCCCAGGTCTGTCCGGTCGGCGGGTCCGTCGGGACGGGCCCGTCGCGATGGTCCTCAATGGCCGACGGGTCGACGCCATCAGCCTTCCACAACGCAAAATCCTGGGGGTGGCGTTTCTCTGCGAGTTCTGCCTCCGGGCCCTGCGGGTCGAGTTCCTCGAGGTCCTGGTTGGACAGGTCCCCGTACCGATCGAAGGTGGTGACGTCGAAGTACACCGACCCGTTTGCCTCGTAAGCGTGGCCCTGCTCGACGAGGGTCTCGACGAGGTCGATGATCTCGGGGATGTGCTCGGAGACCCGGGGATAGACCGTAGCCCGCAACAGGTTCAACCCCCGCATGCCGGCCAGTACCTCCTCGAGGTAGGCCTGGGCGACCGCCGGTTCGGAATCGCCTAACCCGCGCTCGTCGATGTGGGCGACGATCTTCTCGTTGACGTCCGTGATGTTCTCGACGTGGCGGACCGAGTACCCCAGGTACTCGAGCCATCGATGGAGGACATCTGCCTGCACCCACAGGCGGGCGTGGCCCAGGTGGGGGTCGTCCGAGACGGTCAATCCACAGACGTACAGGAGGACCTCGTCGTCGTCAACGGTGAACGCCTCCTGTTCGCCCGAGCGCGTATCCGTCACGGACAGCGTCATCACCGTCCTCAAATTCGGGGAGGCGTTTCAATCCCCCGGACGACGCACGCACAGTCCCGCACGTAGTTGGAGCCTCACCGGAGAACCCAGGGGGTCAGCGGGTGATGTACTACGTCAACAGGGCCCCCCAGCCGCTCCCGTGTAACGTGATGGCGACACTCGACCTGACTGATGTGGCTACTGGGGTGTGACCGGAACTGGGAACTGACAGGATGATTCCGGCGACGATGGCAATGATGCCGAGCCCGATCAACCAGTTGCCCGTTCCACGGCTTGTATCGTATTGGGTGTTCTGTAACATCGTCCTAATCGGTGTCGTAAACTGTCACCGTCGCCGTATCAGATTTCGTCTCCCCATGCTGATTTTCGATGGTGAGTTTGATGGTCACCAAGACGTTCCCGTTCACGTCAGCAGGTGGGACGTACG
>JBDGTJ010000063.1:0-11503 GCA_042216925.1 Halobacteriaceae archaeon | reverse complement strand
CCACTCGTAGTCATCGACGAGGGTGACGGTGTAGTCCGCGCCATCGAGGAGGTCCTCGAGCCACGTGCGGACATCGACCCCGGCGGCGCGAGCGTAGAACATGACGTCCCCGTCGGCGGTGACGAAGACGTGTTCGACGGGTTCGGCGTCCGCGACGGTCTCGCGCAGCGCCTCGACGTCGCCCCCGGCGGTGTCCACCCGGACGAACACCGGGATGCCCGCCCGGAGCTGGGAGCGGTCGACGTCGATGGTGAACCGGTTGATGACGCCGGCGGCCTGCAGTCGGTTGACACGGTCCGAGACGGCGGGGCCGGAGAGCCCGACCGCCTCACCGATGTCGCTGTACGGGCGGCGGCCATCCGCGGCGAGTGCCGCAAGGATCTCGAGGTCGGTGTCGTCGAGTGCCTGCATGGCCGACCCAACGCGCCCGCCTCATAAGGTTGTGGCGGTGGGACTTCGGTTTCCGAAGGAAATAGCTGGATTGCCTTTGTCATCCAAGGCCGGACCGATGGGGTTCTGGGATCGGCGGGCTGCGGGTCCAGTGCCGAGGGACGGTGACCACGGGGTCAATCGCAAAGCTTCATACCCCCGTCGGACGTGCGTCCGACTGACCAGGATGCACCGGGTACCCGTCCCGTCGAATGACCGTCGGATTGTTCCCAATCAACCGGCGCCCGGGGCGCACCCGCCATGACCTTCCGCCCGGCGCTCGTCGTCGTCTGTGGCCTCCCCGGGGTGGGGAAGACGACGGTCGGCCGCCACCTCGCCGAGGCGGTCGACGCGGACCTCGTCCGCACCGACGTCGTCCGGAAGGACCTCTTCCCGGAACCCGAGTACACCCAGACCGAGGAGCGGTCCGTCTACGATGCCCTGCTCGACCGCGCTGCCGACCGACTGGACAGGCGGGAGAACGTCGTCCTCGATGGTACCTTCTACAGGCAACCCTACCGCGACCGTGCGGCCGCCGTCGCCGACGACGTCGACGCGACGTTCCGGTTGGTGTATGTCACCTGTCGTGAGGAGGTCGTCCGGGACCGGATCGCCGACCGCGACGGCGACGAGAGCGACGCAACCTTCGAGATCCATCAGCAGTACCGCGACCAGTTCCACCCCGTCGAACGGGAGCACGTCCGCGTCGACAACGACGGCCCCGTCGCGGAGCTCCGCCGACAGGTCCGTTCGGTCCTCCCGACGCCCGAATCCGCCGACTGACGGGGAAGACCTTTCACCACCGGGCCGCCCTCCTCTCTGTGGACGACACTGACACCCCGCCGTGGGAGACGCTTGCCACCACCCGCCGGCTCTCGACGCGGGACTTCGATGTGTTCGAGGACCGGGTGCGGCTCCCCGACGGGACCGAGACCACGGTCACCCACCTCCGGGAACCGCCCGCCGTCGTCATCCTCCCGTTCACCCCGGACGGGTCGGTCGTCCTCGTCGCAGAGTGGCGCCACGCCGTCGGCCGTACCAGTCACGGCTTACCCGCCGGCTCCATCGAGGACGCCGAGTCGATCACCGACGCCGCCCACCGCGAACTCGCAGAGGAGACCGGGTACGACGCCAGCGACGTCGAGGTCGTCCAGACCGTCGAACCCGCCAACGGCGTCTCTGATGCCCGCCACCACCACGTCCTCGCCCGCGACTGCACCCCGACCGCGTCCCAGGACCTCGATGCCGACGAGACCATCAGCGTCGACACCCGTGACTGGGAGGAGCTGGTGGCGGCCGTCCGCGCCGGCGACATCGTGGACGGTCGCACCGTCCTGGGGGTCGCCCTCCACGCGTTCCGGAACCCTTAGGCGAGGCGGTCCCCGACCCAGCCCTGATGACAGAGGGGTTCGAGGTCGACGCCCAGGACGCGTTGGGTCGCGTCGGGAGACTCCCGGTGCCACGCGCGGACACGACGGTGACGACCCCCGCGTTGCTGCCGGTGATCAACCCCAACCGGACGACCATCGACCCCGCCCGCCTCCCGGCGTTCGGCGCCGACATCGTGATCACGAACGCCTACATCATCCATCGCACGGAGGCCCTCCGGGAGCGCGCCCTCGAGGACGGCGTCCACGACCTCATCGACTTCGACGGGGTTGTCGTCACCGACTCCGGATCATTCCAGCTCGCGGAGTACGGCGACATCGACGTCAGCACCGAGGAGATCCTGTCCTTCCAGGCCGATATCGGCGCCGACATCGGCACCCCCGTCGACATCCCCACGCCCCCGGACGCCGACCGGAACCAGGTCGAGGCCGACCTGGCGACCACGCGCGACCGCTTGGAGACCGCGGCTGCCCTCGACACCGGCGACATGCTCGTCAACGCCCCGGTACAGGGCGGGACCGTCCCCGAGCTCCGGGAGGCCGCCGCCCGCCACGCGGCAGGCCTCGACCTCGACGTCTACCCGGTCGGGGCGGCGGTCCCCCTGTTGAACGCCTACCGGTACGCCGAGGTCGTCGACGTGGTGTTGGCGGCCAAACGCGGCCTCGGCCCCGCGGCCCCGGTCCACCTGTTCGGGGCCGGCCACCCGATGATGTTCGCGTTGGCGGCGGCCACGGGATGTGACCTCTTCGACTCGGCGGCCTACGCGTTGTACGCCCGTGACGACCGATATCTCACGGTCAGGGGCACCGAACACCTCGAGGACCTCCGAACGTTCCCGTGTTCCTGTCCGGTGTGTGCCGACTCCGACCCCGAGACGGTCCGCGCCCTCGGGGACGACGATCGAGAGCGGGTGCTGGCCGAGCACAACCTCTACGTCTCCTTTGGGGAGTTGCGTCGGGTTCGCCAGGCCATCCACGACGGCGACCTCCTCGAACTCGTCGAGACCCGCGCCCGGGGCCACCCCGCGCTCCTCGATGGGTATCGCCGCCTGCTCGCGGCGACAGACCAGGTCGAGGCCGCCGACCCGGCCAGCAAGTCGACGTTCTTCTACGTGAGTCCCGAGAGCGCCGACCGCCCGGAGGTCACCCGCCACCACCGGCGGCTCGCCGACTACGACCTCGACGGCGAGGTCCTGCTCACGGACGGGAGTCACGACGACGGGTACGACACGTCCTGGACGGTGACACCGCCGTTCGGTCCCCATCCCCCTGCCCTGCACCGGACCTACCCGTTCACCGCCGAGACCCCCGACCGCCTGGACCGCGCGGCCTACGAGGCCGCCGCCCGGGGCGTCGCCCGCCTCGTTGAGGCGAACCCGTCCGCAGCGGTCACCCTCGCCCACGACGGGTGGCCAGCCACCGCCCTGTCGATCGTCCCGGACTCGGTCACCCTCCTCGACCGCACCACCCGCGAGGAGGGTGGGGACCGATGACCGAGTACTTCGAGGTCCACACCCGGGACGGACCGGCCCGCCGGGGTGAACTCCGCCTGCCGACAGCGGTCGAGACGCCCGCACTCGTCGGCCCGGTCGACGTCGACGATCACGACGCCGTCGCGTCGATCCTCCGAGATGCGGGGAGTCGGTGGCGCCGCGAGCGTTCGGTGCCCGACACCGAGCCCTCGGAGCTGACGATCCTCCCCCACCGCGCGTTCCCGCGGGGGACCGACGACCGCGTGAAACGGGCCTTCGAACCGGCGGTGCCGGACCTGGCGGACCCGACGGCTGCCGTCGTCGCCCCGGAGACGGCGGCCGACCACGGGGTCGACGCCTACGTCCTCGCCGGCGCCCCGGGTCACGTCGGTCACGCCCGATCGTTCCGCGAGGCCATCACGACGACCCGACGGTCGATTCCGGACGACACCGCCCTCTATCTCCCGGGGGTCGCCACCCCGGGGAACGTGGCGTTGCTCGCGTACGCCGGGGTCGACCTGGTCGACGCAGACCGCGCGGTCGTCCGGGGCACCCAGGGCCGGTACCTGACCCCGGACGGACCATTGTTCCTCGAGGACCTCGAGGAACTGCCGTGTGCGTGTGCGGCCTGCCAGCGGCCCCGCGAGGAGTTCGACCGGACGGCCTGTGTCACTCACAACGTCGCCGTCCTCGCCGCGGAACTCCGCAGGGTGCGCGAACGCATCCGCAGCGGGCGGTTGCGCGACTATCTCGAGGGGCAGGTCCGCCACGATCAGTGGCAGACCGCTGCCTTCCGCCGGTTCGACCAGGAGTGGACCTACCTCGAGGAGCGGACGCCGGTGTTTCGACGCGCGGAACTCGCCGCGACCACCGGGGACGCCCTCAACCGCCCGGAGATCCAGCGGTTCGCCGACCGGGTCACGACCAGGTATGTCCCCCGGATCGACGACGGGGCTGCGTTGCTGGTGCCGTGTTCGGCCCGGAAACCGTACAGCGACTCCCAGAGCCACCGCCGGTTCCAGGACGCGGCCAACTACCGGGCCCACGTGGTCTCGATGACCTCACCGATCGGCGTGGTACCGACCGAACTCGAGTTGACCTACCCCGCCCAACACTACGACGCGGCCGTGACCGGTGCCTGGACCGAGGAGGAGATCGACTTCGTCGCCACGGTCCTCGAACGCTATCTCGCCCGCGCGGACTACGACCGCGTCGTCGCCCACGTCCCCGATGAGGGGTATCGTCCCGCCGTCGAACGCGCGACCGACGCCCTCGACATCACGCCGACGTACACCGTCGCCGACCACCCGACCGACGACGCGTCCCTCTCCGCTCTGGCCGACGCCCTCGACGGCGCCCCACAGATCCGGGTTGCCGACCGGGAGCGTGCGACCGTCCGCGCGGTCGCTGACTACCAGTTCGGTGACGGCGCCGGCGACGCGGTGTTCGGGGATCTCTCCCTCGAGGGACGCCACCCGAAACTCCGGGTGCTGGCCGGGGCCGACGCCGATGCCGACGAGGGGACGTTGCTGGCGACACTCGTCCCAAGCTACGGGCTCTTGGCGTTGACCCTCGCGGGTGCCCGGGCGTGGGTCGACAGCGGCGTCGGGGTGCGTCGGGTCGAGATCGACGACTTCGTCCCCCACGGCAGCGTCCTCGCGCCCGGCGTCGTCGCGGCCGACGACGGCATCCGGGTCGGCGACGAGGTCGTCGTCGAGGGCCCGTCCGCCTTCGCCGTCGGCCGCGCCACCATGCACGGGTCGGCGATGACCGAGAGCACGCGCGGGGTGGCCGTCGACGTCCGGCACAGCACCGAGACCTGACCCCCGAGACGACATGGCTTTGGGGTTGTACCCGTTTGCTTGAGTCGATGAGCGAGCCGACGCCGGAGGTCTACGAACGTGGTCGCGGGATGGACGCCCACAACGCGGTGATGCGGGAGGTCCGTGCCCGCAACGACCAGCAGTACGACCCCCGGGAGCCGACGCGGGTCTGGCTCGACGAGGACAACACCCCGGACGGCGTCGTCCAGTCGTTGACGATCATCCTCAACACGGGCGGGTGCCGGTGGGCGCGCGCCGGTGGCTGTACCATGTGTGGGTACGTCGCCGAATCCGTCGACGGGGGCGCCGTCGACCACGACGCGTTACGCGCGCAGATCGACGCGGCGCTCACCCACGAACAGGAGACCGCCGACACACCGTCCCCGCTGGTGAAGATCTACACGTCGGGCTCGTTCCTCGACGAACGGGAGGTCGGCGCCGAGACCCGGGCGATGATCGCCGAGACCTTCGGTGACCGGGACCGCATCGTCCTCGAGAGTCTCCCCGATTTCGTCGACCGGGAGAAGCTCCGGGACTTCCGCAAGCAGGGCCTGGCCACCGACGTCGCCATCGGTTTGGAGACCGCAAGCGATCGGGTGCGTCACGACTGTGTGAACAAGTACTTCGACTTCGCTGACTTCGTCGCCGCCACCGAGGAGGCCGAGGCCGCGGGTGCGGGGGTGAAAGCCTATCTCCTGTTGAAACCGCCGTTCCTCGCCGAGGCCGACGCCATCGCGGACGCCGTCGACTCGATCCGGCGGTGTGCCCCGTACTGTCATACGGTGTCGATGAACCCGTGTAACGTCCAGTCCTACACGATGGTCGAGGACCTCCACCGCGCTGGTGGGTATCGACCCCCGTGGCTGTGGAGTGTCGCGGCCATCCTCGCCCGCACCGCCGACGTCAACGCGATCGTGGTCTCGGACCCGGTCGGGCACGGGTCCGACCGCGGCCCCCACAACTGCGGGGAGTGTGACGACCGGGTCCAGACCGCAATCAAGGACTTCAACCTGCGACAGGACCCAACGGTGTTCGAGGAGGTGTCCTGTCCCTGCGAACGGACCTGGGATGCGGTCACCGACCGCGAGCGCGGGTACAACCTCCCGTTGACGAGGTAGGGCGACCGTCGGGTTTTACCCGTTCGCCGTGGTATCGGGTGGCGATGGTCGACGGCCTGCCGACGAACGTGCCCCGGGACCGCTTCGAGTTCGAGTGCCGACCGGTGACCGACCAGTCCTTCGAGAACGCACTCGCGAAGGCCCGGAACGGCGATCGGCTCACGGTCGCGGACGGTATCGAGTTGCTGACCACCGGCACCGACGTCGACGGGATCGACCCCAGACGGAAAGAACAGGTGCTCGAGGCGGCCGACCAGCGGCGGGCCGACGTCGTCGGGGAGGAGGTGACCTTCGTCGCCAACCTCAACAACAATGTCACCACCGCCTGCGACACGGGGTGTCTGTTCTGTAACTTCAAGGACGCTGCCCAACGGTTCCAGACCGACCACGACGGCGACCACGCCGGGTTCACCAAGCGCCCCCACGAATCCCGGGCGCTGGTCGCCGACGCGATCGACCGCGGGATCTACGAGGTGTGTTCGGTGTCCGGCCTCCACCCGGCGTTCGCCCTGGACGCCGAGCACCTCGAGATGCTCAGAGCCCACGACCACCCCGAACAGGTGAACTTCCGACCGCCCGAACGGTACGACGTCGATCCCGGCACCTACACCGACCAGATCAGTGCGATGGCGATCGACGACGTCCACGTCCACTCGATGACACCCGAAGAGGCCGCCCACGCCCGTCGTGGGACCGAGTGGTCCTACGAGACCGTGTACGAACGGTTGCAGGAGGCCGGCCTGGACACGGTTCCTGGCACGGCCGCAGAGATCCTCGTCGACGAGGTGCGGGACGTGATCTGTCCGACCAAGATCGACACCGAGGGATGGCTCGAGGCGATGCGGGCCGCCGCCGACGTCGGCCTCGGGATGACCGCGACGATCATGTACGGCCACGTCGAGAACGAGGCCCACCGCATCGAACACCTCGACCGGGTGCGAGCGCTCCAGGACGAGACGGGCGCGATCACCGAGTTCGTGCCATTGTCGTTCATCCACCAGGAGACACCGTTGTACGACCGCGGCCTCGTCGACGGGGGCGCGACCGACGCCGAGGACGAGTTGATGATCGCGGTGTCGCGGCTCTACCTGGACAACATCGATCACATCCAGTCGTCGTGGGTGAAATTCGGGGACGAGAAGGCGTTGAAGCTGCTGTCCTGTGGTGCCGACGACCTGATGGGGACGATCCTCTCCGAGGAGATCACCGCCCGCGCCGGGGGCACCCACGGCGAGTTCCGGTCGGTGGCCGAGTACGTCGCCATGATCGAGGCGATCGGTCGGGTCCCCGTCGAGCGATCGACGGACTACACGCATCGTCGCGTCGTCGACGGCGACCCGCCGTACGGGCCTGTGTTGGGACCGAAGGCCGACGGCACCCCGTTGTTGGCTGCCGACGACGACGGGTTGCCGGAGGTCGGCGCCACCGCCGGGGATTGATGGACCGACGAACTGAACGGTCGGGCCGGCCTGGGTGGTCCCGACCGTGATGACGACCACCCATGCTGCGATGGGGTTGCTGATCGCGGTGGGCGTGGCCCGCGTCGACCCCGCGATCGGGGTGTCGGTGGCGATCGCCGCCTACGCCGGGAGTGTCTTCCCCGATCTCGACGTCTTCGTCGGCCAGCATCGCCGCACCCTCCACTACCCGGTCTGGTACTGGGTCCTGGCGGCCCTGGCGACCGGGGTCGCAATCGGGGTGCCGTCGACGCGCTCCGTTGGGGTGGCGACGTTCCTGGGGGCGGCAGCACTCCATGCCAGTACGGACGTCCTGGGCGGGGGGCTCGGCATCCGACCGTGGATCGAGGACGACGACCGCGGGGTCTACTCCCACTATCACGGGCGATGGGTGGCCCCGCTGCGGCTCATCCGGTGGGACGGCGCCCCCGAGGACCTGGTGGTCGCGGTGGTCTTATCGGTGCCAGCCCTCCTGGCCTACAGTGGGGTGGTCCGGGGCCTCGTCGTCGCCGGGCTGGTGGCCTCGGTGGTGTACACGGTGAGTCGGAAACGATTGCCGGACCTGGTCCCGGGCCTGTTCACGTGATCGGGGCCGCACCCCGCACCGATCGGAGTCGGTCGGTCTCGTCGATCGCGGCCCGGATGCGGTCTGAGACCCACTCGCGGTCGTCCTCGAGGAACCGGTCGTAGACCGGGAGCCGCTCGACGAGGGGGACGCCGGCGGTGTCGGCGATGTCTCTGAGTTCGTCGACGGCCGGCCAGGCGTGCTCGGGGTTGATGTGGTCGTCGGTGACGGGGGAGACCCCACCGAGGTCGTCGATCCCGCACTCGAGGAGGTCCCTGACGGGGGCGAGATTCGGTGGTGCCTGGACAGACACCGAGGCAGGGAGGCAGGCCCGCGCCATCGCGGTGACGCGGCGAAGCGCCTCGATGTCGGGGGAGCCCCGTCGCCACCGGTCGTTCTCGACGACGGGTTGGACGATGACCTCCTGGATGTGCTCGTAGCGCTCCTGGAGGGCCCGGATCGCGAGCAGGCTCTCCGCGCGGTCCCGCCAGTCCTCGCCGATCCCGACCAGGATCCCGGTGGTGAACGGGACGGAAAGCTCCCCGGCGGTGGCGATGGTGTTGAGGCGTTGGCCCGGGGATTTCGCGCGGGGGCCGCCGTGGGCGCGGACGTCTGCGGTGGTCTCGAGCATCACGCCCATGGAGGCGTTCCGGTCGGCGACCGTCGCCATCTGGACGCGTGTCTGGTCCCCGGGATTGGCGTGGGGTAACAACCCCTCCTCGAGGGCGATGTCACAGGCTGCTCCGAGGTACTCGTGGATGGAGTCATAGCCCCAGGCATCGAGTTGGTCGTGGATCTCCGTGTATCGGTCGTCGGGGTCGTCACCGAACGTGAACAGCGCCTCCGTACAGCCGTGGGCGACGCCGGTCTGGCAGATATCCCGGATCTCGGCAGGGGTGAGCAGGCTGGCCTGGCCGGGCGGGTCGTAATAGGTGCAGTAGGTACAGGTGTACCGGCACGCGGTGGTCAGCGGGATGAAGACGTTCCGGCAGAAACTCAGGTCGGTCGCGGAGGCGACGTCGTCCGGTCCGACCTCCAGGAGGGCGTCGACGTCGCTGGCGGCGATGGAGACCTCGACGTCGTAGTCGTCGATCCCGGGGATGGCGGCCATCGGGTCTGGTGTCACACCGCAGCGGCAAGGGGTTTGCGTTCAGGTCCGCCGGGTGACGGTGACGCGGCCGTCACGGGTGTCGAGGTCGAATCGGTCCCGGACCCAGTCGGCGGCACGGCCGTCGGCGTGGAGCAGGACCTCGGCGAGGTCCGAGGGTTCGTCGATGTCGGTGGCCAACCGCATCGAGTCGACCATGGTGACCGACGCACCGAGTTCGGCGGCGATGCGACGGTGGTCGCGGATGGACGCCCCGTGGTAGTCCACGGAGAAGTCCGGGACGCGTGTGAGGATGGCGTTGGTTCCGCCCCCGAGTCCGGGGACGAGGGCGAGATCGGTGTCGGTCGCGAACACCCGCTCGAGTGCTGTGGGGGTGGCGAGGGCGAGGTCTGCCATCACGATGGCGATCGGGGGGTCCGCGCTGGCGAGGACGTCGTTGACGGCGGGGGTCAACGCGCGGTCGTCGACGGTCACGGGTGCGGCGACGTCGACCGGGGCGGTGGCCAGGACCTCCGGGGCGCCGTCGGCGGCCACGACGGTGTCGATGACGTCCCGGAGCATGGCGAGAGCGAAGGCCTCGCGTTCGGCGGGGTCGAGGACGTCACCCAACCGGGTTTTCGGCGTGGTCGCGTCGTAGGGAACGACGACGCGCACGGTCAGCCGAGCTTGTCGGCGGGCCCGCGGTTCTGGAGGTACCAGTAGACGATGCCACCGACGATGAGCAATGCGATAACGGCGCCCCCGATCAGTAACAACAGCGACTGTTGGGATTGGGCGGCGGCCGCATCGTCGGCGTTTGATTCGGCCTGTTCGGCGAGGTTCTTCGCCAGTCCGAACTCCCCGGAGTTGTACGCCTCCACGGCGCTATCGACGAGGTTCGTCGCTTCGGTGACGCCTGCGCCCGCGGCTTCTGCCTCCTCGATGGCGGCCGCCGCCTCATCGAGGGCGGTCCTGGCCGCGGCGCTTTCCTCAGTGTAGATGCGGGCGGTGATGGGGTCCTCGATCGGGCTGGCGACGCCGCCCTGTTGACGCTGGGAGAACGCCACGATCGTCACGGACTGCGGGGGTTGGTACTGGAAGTCGATGGTCGAGGGTGGTGGTGCCCGGCCCTCGAGTTCGACGACGACGGTGTCGACGTTCCCGCCGACCTGGACGGTGACGTTCGACCCGTTCTGTGTGGTCTGGGCGATGGTCTGGCCCTGCGGGTTCTTCGTGGTCACGGTCCAGACGGCGGCGTGCAGGTCGGTTTGGGCGATGAGCTGGTAGCTGTCGTAACGACTGTACAGGTCCGTGAGGGTGAAGGACAGTTCGCTGTCGACCCCAACGGTCTCGTTGACCTGGACGCGATCGGGGACACCGGTCTCGGTGACGTTGACGGCGACGACGGGCACCGCGAGCAACGTCACCGCGAACAGTGCGACGATCGCGACCCTAGAACAACGACTCGAGTTCATCCTCGTCGTCTTCGACCAGCTCTTGGAGGTTCTCCTCGCTCTCGGCGCGGATCTCCTCGATGTTGTCCTGGGCCTCGATGGCGACCTGTTGGAGTTCCTTGATCCGGGGGACCTCGTGGACGCCGGACAGCATCACGACCGACGCCACCTTCTCGGAGGAGGGGATCGGGTAGTCGCCACCCCGCACCTCCATGGACCCGGTCTGTTCCTCGAGCCACTTGCGGCCGCGTTCGATGCCCTTCCGGTTGAGGAACGCGGGCGGTCCCGCCGAGACGAGGAGGGCGCGTTCGGCGCCGTCGATCTCACAGGGAAGGGTCAACCGACCGAGGGCTGCCTTGCGCACGAGACTCGTGATGCGATTGGTGGTCGCGGCCGCGTCCTGGGGTTCGGGGCCGCCACTCGTGAACTTCGAGAGGAGGCCGCCACTGGTCTCCTGGGAGACGGTCTCGGAGGCGTACCCGATGGTGGTGACCCCACCGCCGGCGAGGGTGTTGATGATCTCCGACGAGTCGACGACGCTCTCGGCGACCTCACCGCCCTGTTCGATCTCGCCGGCGCCGAACAGGACGCCGAACCGGGTGACGATCTCCTCGTTGATCTCGTCGTAGCCGCCTTCGACGGACTCGCCGGCCTGGCGCCAGGCGTCGTTGTCGAAGACGAGGAGGTTGTCGACCTCGCGGACGAACGTC
>JBDGTJ010000052.1:0-11517 GCA_042216925.1 Halobacteriaceae archaeon | reverse complement strand
GCGGGCGTCGGGGTCGATGCGGTCGTAGATCTCCTCGACGACGCCCTCGGCCTCTTCGATGGACATGTCGTTGCCGCCGGTGACGTTGACCAGTGCGGAGTTCGCCGCGGAGATGTCGACGTCGAGCAGCGGAGAGCGAAGGGCGGCGTTGACGGAGTCCTGGGCTTTCTTCTCGGAGTCGGATTCACCCAACCCGATCATGGCGACGCCACCTTTCTCCATGACGGTGCGGACGTCGGCGAAGTCGAGGTTGACGAGCCCGGGTTTGGTGATGAGTTCGGTGATGCCCTTGACCGACCGCATGAGCACCTCGTCGGAGACTTTGAACGCCTGACGGACCGGGAGTTTGCCGACCGAGTCCAGCAACCGGTCGTTCGGGACGACGATGACGGTGTCGGCGACGTCGCGTAACCGTTCCAACCCTGCTTCGGCGTTGGTGCGGCGGACCTCGCCCTCGGCGGTGAACGGCGTGGTGACGATGGCGATCGTGAGCGCACCGATCTCGCGGGCGGCCTTGGCGACGACTGGCGCGGACCCCGTTCCGGTGCCGCCGCCGAGTCCGGCGGTGACGAACACCATGTCGCTGTCCTGGATAGAGTCGTAGATGTCCTCCTGACTTTCGATCGCGGCCTCCTCGCCGACCTGGGGGAGCGACCCGGCGCCACGGCCGCTGGTCCGGTCCTCGCCCATGAGGATCTTGGTGTCGGCGTCGATATCGACGAGGTGTTGGACGTCGGTGTTGGCGGCGACGAGTTTGGCGCCGTGGATGCCCTCCTCGTGCATCCGGTTGACGGTGTTCGAGCCGGCGCCGCCACAGCCGACGACGGTGATGTTCGTCTGCAGGTCTTCGAGGACGCCTTTCAGCTCCTCGTCGGTCATCGTCCCTGACGCCGACGGGTCCTCCTCGGTTTGGGGGGTGACGCCAGAGGCCTCGGGTTCGTCGTCTTCGGCCTCGTCGATGGCGTCCTCAACGATCGAATCCATCGTTGGCTCACGTTTTCAAGACGGAGGGTCATTACCTTTCCGCTCGATGTCTGACGGTTGTCAGACTGTTAGAGTGGTAGTCGTCGCGTTCGACGGGTTGTGACCATCTCCGGGGTGATGGTGTCGCCGTCGACGGTGACGGACTCCCCATCGGCCAACCGTCCGAACTGCGGGCCCTCCGGGACGCCGTGGTCGCGGGCGGCGGCGGGATCGAAGACGGTGTCGGTCACGACGATCGCGTCGTCCTGGACTTCGACGGTGTCGTACCCGGTTTCCAGGACCGAGCCCAACGCCTCGAGCACCGGGTCGAACCCGGGTGGTGTCGGGACCGCGACGCGTCCGGCGACCCGGGACCCGCCCTCGGTCGTCTCGAAGGCGGCGGTGGTAGCCTCGACGGCCGACCGGGTCGCGGCGACGTCGACACCCAGACTCGCGTCGAGCACCGCCTCGGGGAGGACCTGGACCACGAGGTCGTCGTCCACAGTTGCCCGGTCCCCGAACCGCAACCCGTCATCGACCGTGCACAACAGAGATTCAAGGGCTGTGACCCGGTCGAGGTCGACGCCCGTCGTCTCCCGGACCCAGGTCTCCGAGACGACGGTGTAGCCCGCCCGGCGAACCTGGTCGCCGACCGCATCGGGGACGTCGGTGAGGATGGCATGGGTCGCGGTCGAGCGAGTGAACAACTGGTCGATGACGGTGTCTGCGCCGGTGAGCGCCGGGATGGCCCAGTCGGGGGCGACGTGGCCCACGGCCCAGTCCGTCTCCCGGACGATGCGGGTGGCCCGTGGCGCGTAGTGGCCCTCCCCGATGGAGACGATGGTTCGGTCGCCGACCGGGTCGACGCCCCGGAGCTGGAGGATGGCGCTGGCGACCGCCTCTGTGGCCTCCGGGTCCGTCCACTGGTCCTCGCCGCTGCCGACCTCGACGAAGAGCGACGGGGCGCCGACGTCGGTGGGCCCATGATGGGTGCATTCGAGGGAGACCTCGTAGTCGGGCGGGGCGACGTCGTCGAGGGTCTGCAGGAGGTGCCGACCGGCGTTCGGTGCCGCCGTGGCAAGCGTCCGTGGATCGCCGCCGTACTCAGCCGCACCGATGTTCCCGGTGAAATGCGTGCTCAACAACTGTCCCGTCTCGCCGGAGTGCCGGGAGGCGAACACGACCAGGGACGGGTCATCGAAGGCGGCCGCGACATCGCTGAGTTCCAGGTGCCAGTCGTCGAACTCCCGGACGGTGATGCCTGGGCGCCGATACCCTCTCGCCCCCCATCCGTCGGGGTTGGATCGGTCTTCGAAGGCCGTCCAGTCACCCCGGGTCCGGAGCTGGTCCCCGATGGTGACTGACGCCGTGTCTGCGCGGCTGATGACGACCCCGATCACTGCCGGGGTTCGGATGGCGGTTCAGTAAAGACCGTCGGTCGCGACGGCAGGGAACGCCTTATCTGCGGTCGCTGGGTAGCACCGCGATATGACCCAGACGGCTGTCGACCCGGCGGAGTGGTGACCGTGGAGGTGTACGGTCTCGTCGGGAATCCGGTCGGGCACTCACTCTCCCCACGACTGCACGAGGCGGCCTACCAGGCCCGGGACATGGACGCCCGGTACGTGACCTTCGAACCAGCCACCGACGCGCTGGGAGCGGCGATCGAGGGGGCGGACGCCCTCGGCATCGCCGGGCTCAACGTCACGGTACCGTTCAAGGAAGCCGTCCTCGAGTTCGTCGAACCCGACGATCTCGCCGCATCGATCGGCGCGGTCAACACCGTTGACTTCGACGACGACCGGCCCACGGGGTACAATACCGACGCTCGCGGGGCACGACGCGCCTTCGCCGAAGCTGGGATCGAGCTGGCGGACCGGACCGCGGTTGTGGTCGGCGCCGGTGGTGCGGGCCGCGCGATCGCCTGGATGCTCGCCGACGCGGGGGCCACGGTCCACATCGCCAACCGCACCGTCGACCGCGCGGCCCGGCTCGCCGATGCCATCGATGGGACCGCCTACGGTCTGGATGCGTTCCCTGGATTGCTTCGTGACGCGACGATCCTGGTGAACGCCACGACGGTCGGGATGGATGAGGACGTCTCCCCGGTCCCAGCAGACGCGTTACACGCGGACCTCGCCGTCCTGGACGCGGTGTACCAACCCCCGAGGACGCGGTTGTTGCGGGACGCCGCGTCCGTGGGCGCCACCACCATCCCGGGATCCGAGATGCTGCTCTATCAGGGGGTGGCCGCCTTCGAGTTGTGGACCGGTCGAACCGCCCCCGTCGAGGCGATGAACGCGACACTCCAGGACGGTCTTTAAGACCGTGGCAGTCGACCGATTCGGTATGGCACTCCTCCAGCGACTCAAGTCCCTGCTCGGTCTCGGGTCCCCGGAGAACAAGGAAGACCGGGACACGATCGAGGTCAACTTCGACCAGGGTACCGACGCCCGTGACTCCGGACCCATCGAGGACACCGCCCCGGAGGACACCGATGAGGACGAGGCCGCCGTCCCGGTCGACGCGATCGATGGCATCGGACCGGCCTACCGCGAACGATTGACCGAGGCCGGCATCGAGACCGTCGATGACCTCGCGACCGCCGATCCAGACGCCGTCGCCGCGGACACCGACCTCTCGCCCACCCGCGTCGAAGGGTGGATCGACCGCGCCCACGACCGGTCCTGACCGCCGTGCAACACCACGTCGACGGTGACCTCCACGACGGGGCCACGGTCAGCGTCACCGATCGGGGGTTCCGGTACGGAGACGGGGCCGTCGAGACCATGCGCCTCTATGGCGGGACAGTCTTCAACTGGGACGCCCACGCCAGCCGCTTGGCCACCACGTGTGAGCAGTTAGGGATCGACCACGGCCTCGACCGCGCAGAGCTCCACGAACGTGTCATCGAGACCGTCACAGCCAACGACCTCACCGAGGCGGTGGTGACACTGGCCATCACCCGGGGCGATCACCCGACCGATGTCGCCCCGGCCCCACCCGAGGACCCGACTGTCGTCATCGGCGCCGACCCGGCCCCTCCGGGTGGCAGAGATGGCGCCAGACCTCGGATGCCGCCGGCGACGCTCCAAACCGTCCGGACACGACGGGTCCCGCCGGCATGGGGCCCCGGCGACGACCGGACACTCAGCCGGTTGACCGCCGTCCGCGCCCACCAGGAACTCCGGGCCATGACCCGGGATGACCCAGCCGACGAGGCCCTGCTCCGGGACTCCGACGATGCCATCGCCGGCGGCGCCACCTCCACCGTGTTCTTCGTCACCGACGCCGGCCTCCACACGCCTGCCACGCCCGCCGCCCCCGAGACCGTGCTCCGGGAGACCGTCCTCGACCTGGCCCGTGCGGAGGCGATCCCGGTCCACGAGGGAGCCTTCGACCGGGAGGCCCTCTACACTGCGGCCGAGGCGTTCCTCGCGAGGACGCGGTGGGGACTCCGCCCGATCGGGAGCGTCGACGGGATCGACATCGGCGACGGTCCGGTTACCGCGTTGTTGAGGAGTCGGTACGACGGCGTCGTCGAATCCGCGTGTTACTAGGCGCAGAAGGGAAACTCACTTGTCCTGTGCCGGCAGAGTCCGGTGGCATGAAGGCTGTCGTGCTCGCTGGTGGGTACGCGACGCGGTTGTGGCCTATCACGAGGCATCGACCGAAGATGTTCCTCCCCATCGGGGACGGGACCGTCATCGACCGGATCTTCGAGAGCCTCGAACGGGACGACCGCATCGATGAGGTGTTCGTCTCGACCAACGCGCGCTTCGCCGACGACTTTCGGGAGCATCTCGCCGCCAACGAGTATACGAAGGCAACGTTGTCCGTCGAACAGACCACCGGTGAAGACGAGAAGCTCGGGGTGGTCGGGGCCCTCGCCCAGCTCGTCGACCGCGAGGGCATCGAGGACGACCTGGTGGTCGTCGCGGGAGACAATGTCATCAGCTTCGATCTGTCGACGTTCGTCGACACCTTCGAGGACCGGGGGACGACGACGATTGCTGCCTACGATGTCGGCAGCCGTGACCGTGCGAAGTCCTACGGCCTCGTCGAACTCGATGGTGACCACGTCGTCGATTTCCAGGAGAAACCCGACGACCCGAACAGCACCCTGGTCTCGATCGCCTGTTATGCGTTCCCAGCTACGACGGTCGCCCAACTGGACACCTACCTCGATGACGGGGGCAACCCCGACGAACCCGGGTGGTTCATCCAGTGGCTCCAAGCCCGGGAGCCCGTGACGGCGTTCACCTTCGAGGAGGCGTGGTTCGACATCGGAACGCCGGAGAGTTACCTCGACGCGGTCGCCTGGGCGCTCGACGGTGAGAACCTGATCGCGGAGTCGGCAGCCCTGGAGGACGTCACCCTTGGAGAGAACGTCCACGTGATGGCGGACGCGGAGATCGCCGATGCCGTGGTCACCGAATCGGTGGTGTTCCCGAACGCGACGGTCCGGGACTGTGAGATCCGGGGGTCCATCGTCGACGAGCACACCCACATCACTGGAGTCGACCTCGCCGGCGCATTGGTCGGGGCCCACACCCGACTCGCTAACGGGGAGTGAGGTCAGGCGAGGCGGGCGTCCTCGATCTCGAGGTGGCCACGGACCCCATCCCAGACCGTTGTGTACTCCAGTTCGAGTGCACGGTCCATGTGAGGACCGTCGGTCACGATCGTCTCGAACTCGCCGCCTTCGCCGAGGAGGTGAACCCCGTACTCCTCGTTGAGTCCCTGGAGTGCAGGGATGGTGTCGGCGTCGATGGTACGTCCGAGCCAGTCCTCGTCGAGTCCCGCGGCGGCGACCTGGACGACCAGGATCTCGAAGCCGGCATCCACCATCTCCTCGAGCAATGCCACGGGATCTGCACCCCAGAGCGGAGTGGCCAACTCGATGTCGAGTCGGTCACAGACGCCCTGGAGGCGGGTCGCCTGGTACTCGCTCTCGATGGCGCCGGCGACGACCCCGGTCACCTCCGTGAGCGAGGCGAGTTCGGTCTCGAGAGGTTCGATTTCGGCGTCGCCCTGGACGGTGGCGTCTGTGGCCGCGGCAGCTCCCAGGTCGCCGGGATCGACGTCGATGAGCGGGAGACCAATGCTCTCGGCTGCGAGTCGTGTGACGTCGGTGAGCGGGGCGTGATAGAAGTAGGAGTCCTCGCTCGGGTGGACGGTGAGGAGCCGGTCGACGTCCCGCCCGGCCGCCAGGGCCCGGTGGAGGGCGTAGGCGGAGTCCTTCCCCCCGGAGTACAGGCTCACCCAACCCATACCGGGTGCTTGTAGTGGAGGGCAAAGGGTTACTCGATTGGCTGGCGTTCGGGTTCGACCTCCCGAGACAGTGAGGACGCGACCCGGATGCCGACGACACTGACGACGACGCCAACGAGGACGAACATCGCCAACCGTTGTTCGGGGGTGAGTTCCACCCGGTTGACGGTGATCAAGCCGACATCGATCCGGGGGACGGTGAAGGCGCCGAGGTGACCGGCGCGTTCGAGGATGTACGCCGAGAACCCGCGGACGACGAGGCCGACGGCGACGACGCCAAACGGGAGGTTGAGATAGGCGGGACGGAGCCGGTCGTTCTGGATGGCTTCGTCGACGAGTCTCCCGGCTGACGCCGCCAGCGCGGCGAGGGCCATCCACGGGACGCCCTCGAAGGCGAACGCCACGGCCAGGATGACGGCCCCGACGTCGCCGGGTAACCGAGAGACACCGAGGACACCGACGAAGACCCCGATTGCGGCGAGGCCCGCGGCCACGACGTAGGTCACGATCGAGACGCGGCCCGAGTAGAGGGCGTCCCGGGTGGCGGCCGGAAGGGTTGCCAGGTACTCGTCGACACCCAACCCTTTGTAGACGAGGAACAGGCCCAGCACGGCGGTGATGGCGGCGGCGGCCAACGCCAGGCTCCCGGTAATCACCATCAACGCCGGGAACACGAGTAAGACGACGCCGAACGGGACGAGGACCGTCTGGCGCAGTTCCTCGTCCGCGAGGAACTGTTTGAGGAGGTAGTACGTGGACTCGATGTCCCGGGCCTGCCGGACGACGACGCGGTCGACGGCGTCGACGGGGACTCGACTTTCGATGATGGGAACCAACCGCTCGTCTTCGGCGCTGTCGACGACCACGACGACGCTGTCGGGATCGTATCGCTCGATGAGGTCGTCGACCTGGGCGGCGACCGCTCGGTCGGCGCCCACGACGCTGTCAGATCGACCGGAGACCACGGCGACGGTCGCGTCTTCGTCGGTGTCCCGCAGGTCGCGGGTGACGTGTAACGCTTCAAGCATCGCGTTGACTCCGGAGTCCTCGGGGTCTGCGACGCCGACATCGAGGACCAGGGACTGGACGGCCTCCCACCCGGCGATGGGGGCGTCGATGCCCGCCGTCCGGGGGATGTCCCCGGCGCGGTCGACACAGACGACGAGCGTGTCCATCGGGTCGATGGAGGGCGTCACCCGAGAAAAACATTCGGTCCCTGTCGTCGGGTGCGTTACCGGAAGCGGAATCCGAGATCGTCCTCGGTCAGAGCCGATCCGACACCGGCGCCGACGGCGTGTGCGAGGTGTCGGGCTCCAAGCCCGATCCGGGTCGTGAGCCGTCGCTGCGGTTCGAACTCGCGGACCGTGACGCCGGTGCCGAGCTGGTCGGCGAGGTAGTCCTCGACGCCGGCATGGTCGGCGAGGGCATCGACGAGCCCGATGTCTTCTGCCTCGGGGCCGAGATACACCCGGGCCTCGGTGTCGCGGACGGTCTCGGCGTCGATATCGCGGCCGGCGGTCACGCGATCGATGAACGTCTCGTAGTAGTCGTCGACGATCGACTGGAGGTACTCCCGGTCCTGCTCGGTGAACTCCTTCAAGGGAGAGCCCGCGTCCTTGTACTCGCCCGCGGTGAGCTGTTCGTACTCGACACCCAACCGATCGGCCAGTCCCTTGAGATTCGGGCGGGAGCCAAGCACCCCGATCGACCCTACGATACTGCCCTCCCGGGCGAAGATACGGTCACAGCCACTGGCGATCCAGTACCCGCCACTGGCACACGTGTCAGTCGCGTAGGCCACGGTCGGGCCATCGAAGTCCTGTGCGGCATCACGGATATCGTCGCTGGGGACGACTTCGCCGCCGGGCGTGTTGAGGTGGACGATCAATGCATCGACGTTGTCGTCGGCGTCGGCCCGGTCGAGTTGGTCGACGATCTCGTCGGCGGTCGCGCCCCCTGGTGTGGCGGGGAGGAGGCCGCCCCCGCCCCGGGTAATCGGTCCTTCAACGGAGACCTCGGCGACGTTGTACGGGGCCAACGCCGAACTCGCGATACTGGTGCCGAGCCGCAGTCCGGCGCCGGTGAGGACCACGACGAGGACGACCCCGAACAACCGGGCGAGGTTCTCACCGGGAATTCGGTAGAACAGCACCCACGACGCCACAGCGGTCACGGCGGCAGCGACCACGATGATGATGACTCTCCCCAGCTGTTTCGGGACGGAATCGGCGCCGTCACTCATAGCTCAGGACCGGCGAGCCGCGAGGTTAACTCTTGGGACCGCTTCCCTGCCGGTGAAGAAACGAACTGCCGACCACCAAGCGTGTGCGACGCTACAGTAACCCGGTCTTCTGGAGCTTCCGCAGATCTTCGGTGTCGAGGGTCTCACCCTCTTTGAACCGTTCGTAGATCTCTTCGGCCTCCTGGCGAGCTTCCTCGCGTTCCTTCTCGCGTTCGGCCTTCTCCTCTTTTTCCTCTTGTTTGTCGAGCTCGCGTAACCGTTTCTGGACGCGGACGAACGCCTCATGATGGGCGTCGGCGGCCTCCTGGGCCTCGACGAAGTCCTCGTGCATCGCGTCGGCTTCATCACGGACGTCGTCGGCCTCTCGATAGGCCTCGATCATCTCGTTGTGGTGTTCCTGGGCCTCGTCGGCAAGCGTCGTCACCTTCTCGTGGTGTTTGCTGGCTTCGGCGCGGACCTCCTCTGCCTCCTCGACGAGATCTTCGAGCTCCTCGTTCTGCTCGAGTTTCTCCTTTCGTTGTTGGTACTCTTCGCGTTTCTCCTCGATTTTCTCGATGAGTTCCCGCTCGTCTTCGGTGCTCAACACCTCGGTCTGCTGTTTGAACTCGAGGTCCTCGATCTCGTCTTCGAGTTGTTCGAGGTCCTTTCCCTCGTCGAGTTTGAGGTCGGATTTGAGTCGGTCCACCTCCTCGAAGAGGTCGTTGGCCTCGGCGTTGAGTTCGTTGCGGACCTCCTTGTGTTCCTGGACGCGTTCGTTGAGTTCGTCCCGGAGTTCCCGGTGTTGTTGGGCGGCGTCGACCTTCTCGCGGGTCTTGGCGTTGAGTTCGTCGCGGTTCGACGCGCGGGAGCTCGCCTCCTGGTTGAGGTCGTTGCGTCGATCGCGGAACTGCCCGGCGAGTTTGATGAGTTCGCCCTTGGAATGTTCTTGAAGTTCTTCGTCTGTAATCAGTTCGTCTGCGGATGAAACGTCGATCGAATCTACCATACGTGATCAGTCCTCGATGCCATACCCGCCGCCGGCGGACTTCGCAGCCATCGCTGTCGATGGTGTCGCTGACGTCGACCGGAGGAACGTGCGCTCATATTCGACTGGCTGTGCGGACGAACGCCGGCAGCGTTCTGGTACCGAAACGTACCCCCGGTATGAGTTTAAACGTTTCGGGGGACGGCGGCGTGACAGCGACTCTCAAACACGGGGCCCGCCAGTGGCTGTCGTGGGCGACCATCGACAATGCTGTAAGGCCCTCACTGCATCCAACCCTATGGAGGAACGGTTCCAGGCCCAGGGCCACGAACACGTGGCCGCCACCCACGCGAGTACCCTCGAGGTCACCACCGACGAGTTCCTGACGCCGGCCGGTGACTGCATCGTCGGTGTGGGTGCCGACCGCGCCCCCAGCGAGGTGAGTGCGGCGTTCAAAGCGGCCTGCCAGGACGCCACAGCGACGATCACGTTGACCCTCTCGGCAGCAGGGATCGAGGACAGCGTCCAGGGCCGGGGCGACCCGGGATTGACCTTCGAGAGCGACCGGAGCCTCGTCGCCCGCACCAGCACCTACATCGACGACCGCACCGTCCTCGTCGATGCCGACGGTGCGGCGGCGGACCTCGACCGGGCGTTGATCACGGCGTTGGCCGACGGCGCCAGCCTGGAGGCCACCCTCACCGTCGAGTGAGATGGGTGGGACGTCGATGGGATTTTTGTCGACGCCGTCGAAGTCGGGGCCGTGACCGAGGACTCCGAACCGGCGTCGAACATCGCGGGCACCACCACCGGTGAGATGCCCGCATCGTCGACCGCGGGGGATCCAGCGACGCGGGCGGAGGCGGTCGTCGACCGCCTCGGCGAACTGTACTGGCAGAAGACCTACGGCGGCCAGGACGCCTTCGCCTGCCTGGTGCGGACCATCCTCTCCCAGAACACGAGCGACACCGCCAGCCAACCCGCGTTCGATGCGCTCCTCGACCGGTTCGGTGGTGAATCGAGGTTGGCCACGCGACTGGCCACCGCAGATCTCCCGGCGATCGCCGAGACGATTCAACCGGCGGGCCTCCACAACCGGAAGGCCGACGTCATCAAAGCCGCGGCGGAGACGGTGGTCGAGGAGTATGGTGACGGAACCGCCTTCGATCGGTTCGTCCGCACCGAGGCGCGGGAACGGGTGCGGGAGACGCTACTGAGTTTGGACGGTGTGGGCCCGAAGACCGCTGATTGTGTGTTGTTGTTCGCCGGCGGGGCAGCGGGGGTGTTCCCCGTCGACACCCACGTCCACCGCATCTATCGGCGGTTAGGGGTCGCTGCGGCCGACGCCGACCACGAGACGGTGCGGGCGACCCTCGAGGCTGCGGTCCCCGCAGCGAAGTGTGGGTTCGGTCACACCGCCAGCATCCAGTTCGGACGGGAATACTGCACCGCTCGGGACCCCGCGTGTCTGGACGGGCCGGAGGCCTGTCCACTCGCCGAGATGTGTGAGCAGGTCGGGGTCGACCCCGAGAGCGGGGTGGTCGTGGACCCGGCCGATGTCGACGAGGTTACTTGAACCGGAAGGTCTCGAGGTTCTTCGGTGCGAACGTCCGCATGTTGAACTCGTGGTACAGCGATGAAGAGAGGTCCTGGACGCTGCGTTCGTCGCCGTGGACGCACAACACCTTCTCGGGCCGGGGGTTCATCGTGCGGACGAAGTCCTCGAGGCCCTGGCGGTCGGCGTGCCCGGAGAACCCGTCGACGGTCTCGACGCCCATCTCCAGGGAGAGGGTGCCACCGCGGCCCTGATTGCCACGGTCGTTCATCGGGATCTCATCCCAGCCGTTCTGGATGCGGCGGCCAAGCGTGCCCTGTGCCTGGTAGCCGACGAACGCCAAGGTGTTGTCCGGGTCCGGTCCGAGATGCTGGAGCCAGGACATGATCGGGCCGCCTTCGATCATGCCGCTCGTCGAGAGGATGATACAGGAGTCGCCGTCGGCGACCTCCTTGCGTTCGTCTTCGCCGCCGTCGATGTGGTTGAACTGGTCGGCGAGGAACGGGTTCTCGTCGTCGT
>JBDGTJ010000038.1:0-11831 GCA_042216925.1 Halobacteriaceae archaeon | reverse complement strand
AGACCGGGGTCGTGTTCGCGTAGATCCGGACCTCGCGGTCGACGGTGTCGAGGACGCCACCGGTGAGGCGTACCGGACCCGACGCCGCATCCCTCGCAGTCGCCCCGGGGAACAGCGTCTGGAACCGGTCGGCGACGTACTCGAGTTGCGCGCCCGTGGCCGCCCCGTCGATCACCGACCCGACGCCGACGGTCAGCACCGCCATCGACGTCACCGTCACCGCCAACAGCAACGCCACACCGACGACGCTGCTCTGGGCCCGCCCGGTCACGCCGCTCCCACCACCGTGAACACCACGTAGGCCACGACCACCAACGCCCCGGAGTGCAACAACGCCTCGTACCGGCCGCGGGAGGCGTACCCCGCGAACCAGCCACTGGCCAGCATCGTCGCCTGCCCGACGAGGTAGAACCGGTACCGGTCCCGCGCCGGATCGACCGCGTCAGCCTGCAACACGAACCCGCCCGACGTCGCCGACACCGTGGCCAACCGGTCGAAACTCCCGAGCACGTAGAGGTTGACCGCGACCAACACCCCGATCACCAGCAACGCCGTCGTCCACCCGATCGCCGCGTACACCAAGAGGTTCGCCCGGAACGCCTTCCGCGCGTGGTACAACCGCCCGACTTCGGCCTGCAAGGCGTCCAACACCGTGCCGGTGTCACTGCCGACGGCCAACGCCCCGGTGAGCAAGCCGACGGTCTGTTCGGCCAGCGGTGTCCCCACGCGGTCGACGAACGTCGACAACGCCGCCGACTGGACGTCCTCGCCGTCCCGGGCGGTCACGGACAACCCGAACGCGAGCCGGGCGACGTCGTCGTTTAAGGCGCCGAGGTCCACGTCCTCTGCCACCCGCGCGACCGCATCGGGCAACGGCCGCCCCAGGTTCACGTGACCCGACACCGCGTGGACGAAGTCCTTGATCTCCCGGTCCTTGGCGTCGTCCAACCGCGCCCGCCGCACCGCCACGACCCCGACCGGGATCGCCCACGCCGCATACCCCAGTAAGACGACGTTTGCAGCCCGGAGCCCGGTGCCGGCGAGAGCCGCGGCGACGACCACGCCGGCGGGGAGGAACGCGAGGACCGCATCGGCGGGATTCCTCGTCGCCCCCGCCACCACCGCCCACCCGGGACTCCGGTCGTAGGTGTCCGCGGCCACGTTGGCCGGCCGCAACGAGTGCACCAGCCACGCCGCCACCCCACCGACGCCCAATACCAACACACCGCTCCCGTAGACGAGCAGCGCCCGGACGGAGGCGGTCCCCACCGGCGTCACCACCGGCTGGGATAGCCCGGGTGAGAGGGTGCCAAGCACCGTCAACACGATCACCAACAACGTCGGTAACACCAACAACACGACGAACAGCTCCGCGACCAGTTCCAGGAACCCCTCGGCCGCACGGCGTTGTCGATCCTGGCGCCGCCCAAGCATCCGACTCTCCAACTCGAGGTACCCCTCGACGGCCTCGGTCCCCTGTTGGGTGTGCTCCCGGAACTTCAACAGGAACGGCGCCAACGCCTCCTGGGCCGGCGTATCCCGGGCCACCCGCCGCAACCCCGTGCCCAGGCTCCCGGTGAGCGCGGCCACGTTCAACACCTTCCGGAACGACGTCGCCGTCTCCCCGTAGGCGTCCTCCTGGTCGGCGATCCGGGCCAGCATCGCCCGATCCGAGTGGGTGCCCGTCGCCAACGCCCGAAGGTACCGCGCCGCCCCCGGTAACGTCCGCTCGATCCCCGTGCGCCTGGCCCGCGCCCGCCACCGGAGATACTGGCGGCCCACACCGAGGACGACCCGCCGGACCGCCACCCCAGCGACGACCGCGACACCCCACCGCAACACGACGGGGGAGAGCTCGGGCACCCAGACCGGTACCGATTCGCCGAGGATCGTCGCCACCGTCACGACCGGTGTGCCCGCCAGCGCGGTCACGAGCACGACGGCCACCCCGGTGGCGAGGAGGGCACCGACCCAGGCGAGGCCGTACACCCGGGCGAGGTACACGTCGAAACTCGTCGTGATCGTCGTCCCCCGATAGGTGCGACGATCGACGGCGTGTCGCTGCTCGTCTGCCCGGCCCGAGAACAACGCATACAGGATGCGGTCGAGCACCCCGACGACGGGTCGCCCCCAACTCACGATGACACGCCTCCGCGCCCGCCCCGAACTCCACCCCGTTGTCGGTCCACCACTGAATATCGATGGGTCCGCCTTGGCGGAAAAATGTTGTCCCCGGGGACAGCGACCGAATGTAGAAGCTTAGTCCGCTCCCCGCTGTAACCGTTCGACCGTCGCGGCCTCGTCGGTCCGCAGGTCGGACAACAACGCAAACAGCTCATCGACGTCGTCGACCCCCTCCTCGACGAGGTACCGCACGTACCGGTGTTTCCGCTCGAACTCGGCTTCGACCGCCGACACCGGTCGATCGGTCACCGCCGCGACCCGTTCCAACGTCGCGATCGGTGCCGCGTCGGCGGCCCCACCGAATGCCAGGTCCCAGCCACCATCATGGGTGCGGGTACAGATCCGGTTCCACCGAACTGGGGTCCCTGCCTTCTCGGTCATGCCCGCCCGGGGGCCGTCGACGTGGCCCTCCACCCCGACGAACTCGACGACCTCCCCCACGTACCGGGTCCCGTCGACGTACCGCGGGAACACGACGAGGTCGACCTCCCGCAACAAGTATGCGGGCACCCCTTGCTCGACGACGCGGTTCACCAGGGTCTCGACATCCTCGGCGTGGGTGGTTCCCACGACGCCATGCCCCGTGTTCAGGACCTCGGCGAAGGTCTCGAAGGACTCCTGGGTGTTGATCTCGGCGACAACCTCGACGTCCGGGTTCAGGTAGTTGGTCTCGGTCATCAAGTCCGCCATCGACACCCGCTTGTGGGGCTCTTGGTGGTCCCGCGTCGACAGGGACACACCCGTCTCCTGGGGGAGCCGGACCTCACGGCTCCCCTCGTCGATCGAGACCGGGCGGTCGTCGAAGGGGATGAACGGCATATGCGCGTTGAGCAATGTGGTCTTCCCGACCCCGGTCGGCCCGGAGAAGAGGACGACCCCGTGATGTTCGAGGGTCAGCCACAGCAACGCCACCAGCTCGGTCGGTAACATTTCACGGTCGACGAGGTCGATCGGTGTCATCGGGTCCGGGGCCTGTTTCCGGATGGAGACGTGGGGCCCGTCCTCGCTGATCACCGGGAGCGCCACCGCACACCGGATGGTCACGTCCTCACCGACCTCGGCGGGGTCGAGGTTCACCTTCGCCGACGGGGTGGAGGCGTTCAACTCGACACCGTCGGCCGCCGCGAGCTGGGTGACGAGGTTCGTGAACCGGGTCTCGTCCTCGAAGACGAGGTTCGTCGGCATCCGCCGGTCCCCGAGTTCGGGCCGGGGCACGACCTTCACCCGTTCCCCGACGCGATTTGCCTCCACGTCCTCCAAGGCGTCGTCCCGGATGGGGATGGTGAGCTTGTCGTCGCCGACGTAGTCCCGCAACACGAAGTACACGAGATCGTCTAAGCGATCCGGGGCGTACCGGTCATCGACCGGCGGCACCCCCAGGCCGTAGGCGGCCAACGCGGCCCGGATGCGGTGTCTGACCGCGCCCACCCACGCGCGGGTGTTGCGAGCGGTGAGCTGTCGGGCGAGGTACTCCTCGGCGCGGTCCCGGACGAAGGCGGTCTCGTCGCCGATCACGCCGTCGACGTTTTGCTCCCAGATCCGGTCCTTGCAGTCCGCGACCAGTGCCTCGTCCCCGGGGAGGAGGTCGGGTTCGAGAACGGCGTAGTGGCGCTCGAAAGCGTCGGCGCCCAGCAACCGTTCCCGGTAGACGACGACCGGGATCTCGAACCCGCGGAACGGGACCGTATGTCGGTCGATGCGTTCGGCGAGGATGCGGTCGAGATGGTCGACGTCCCCCGCGTACTCGGTCGCTGCTGCCGCGAAGTCGGTGGTGTGGACCACCAGGGTGTCACCTGTCGCGTCCCCGACTTCGACGTTCTCGTCGAGGGCGAGTGCGGTCACGGCACCCAGACACCGCAAATCTCGCAACGCATACCAGTCGATGCGGCGACGGGCCGCGGCATCGACGTCCAGGAGCCGATCGAGGATCCGGGCGTACTTGTCGGCGAGGCCGGCCGCCACCCGTTCGGCGGTCCCCTCCCGCGTCCGGGGCCGCGTCGGGTTCGCGTCCGCGAAGTGGTCTCGCACCGCGGCCATCGCCGCGCGGTCGGCCGCGGTTGGGAGCGGTTCGCGCACCCGGTACTGGAACGGGGTGTCGGCATCGGGGGTGGCGGTGACCGTCGCGACGATGCCGGGGCGGATCTCGTACTGGTCGACGACCGAGGGCGCATACCACGCGGCAGCGTCGTCCGGGGGAACGGGTGCGGGGACCGTCGGAGCGGTTGACACGACCTTGGATGCCGGCCGACTCCTGATAAAACTACGTGGGCGGGGCTGGGTGAGGCGACCGAATCCCGGTCCTGGACCGGGGCGCCGAGCGCAGCGCTCCCGACCGTTACGGGTGTGTGGGCTTGTCGGCGTCTTCAGGCCGCGTCGTCCTCGCGTCGAGCCAGCCACTCGCCGAGCAACGCCTCGACGGCTTCGTCGCGGTCCCCATCACACCGACCCAACGCGTACTCGTCCAACGCGGACAGCGTCTCCGACTCGAACTCGACGTCGACGTCCTGCATGCACTGGCCTGGGCCCCCACCACCTATCAATACCCGTCAGACGACCGTCGGTTCCCCGTCACAACCCCACTCACACGACCCAGTTCGACAACAGCACCCGGTCGCCACGGGAGTCGAGGAAGTACAGCTGTAATCGCTGCCCGTCCTGGATCTGCACCCGGCCGGCGTCCCCGTCGTCGATGACGCGGGAGTCCCACTCGACCTGGCGTTTCACCCCGTTTACGACCACGATCAACCGGTCGGTGTCGACCGGTTCGCCCCCGGCGTGGACGATGCTCACGTAGGGTCCCGACTGCCGGACGAGATCCCACTCGGCGTTGGGGGCGTCCGTCGCCCGGGGTGCCGCCCAACCGGCCAACACCATCACGCCAACGCTCGCGACGAGGAGGGTGACGATGACGCCCCCGACCAGGGTCAGCCATCGGTCACCGGACCATCCGGGCCGTTCGGTTCCCTCGACCATCATGAACGGCGTTTCGCGCCGACGTGGAAAACGCCGTCGAACCCGCCACAAACCGAGGTCGTCAGACCACCCGCCATCGTAGCAGATAAGTGCGCGGGCCGGCGACCAAGCAATCACCACTCATGCCCAGCTTACTCGGGGGCGTCACCGAACTCCAGCATGCGGTCGCGGCGGTCGGTGGCGGGATCGTCCCTCGCGGGTCCCGGGAGGCGGTGTTCAACCAGATCTTCGGGGTGTTCCTCGCCCTCGGGACCCTGGTCGGCATCGTGGTCATCGGGTATATGCTGTACAACGTGTACAAATACCGTGACCACGGCGACGAGGGTTCCGACGCCGACCGCCCGGAACTCGGCGAGATCCCACAAGGCGGTGGTGGCGGCCGGAAACTGTTCCTCTCGTTTGCGCTGTCGGCCATCATCGTCATCTCCCTGATTACCTGGACGTACTTCACGCTCTTGTACGTCGAAAGCGGTGGAGCCGCCGCCGACGCCGAGGACGCCCTCACCGTCCACGTCCAAGGGTACCGGTTCGGCTGGCAGTACACCTACCCCAACGGCGCCACCACCGGCACCCTCCGCGTGCCGGAGGACCGCCCCGTCCGACTCGTCGTCACATCCGCGGACGTATTCCACAACTTCGGTATCGCGGCCTTCCACGTCAAGACCGACGCCATCCCCGGGCAAACCACCGATACGTGGTTCGTCCCCGACGAGCAAGGCCAGTACCTCGCACAGTGTTACGAACTCTGCGGGGCCGGGCACTCGTTCATGCAGTCCCAGGTCATCGTGATGCCACCCACGGACTGGCAAGCCTGGTACCAGAACACCACCGCGACCAACCAGTCGAGTGCCATGACCCCGCCCCCGACGATCACCACCCCAGCCTGACATGACCGACGACACACCGACGACCGACGGCGGCCACGCGACCCCGGCCGACACAGCCTTAGACGCCGGCGAATCCGAGGAACACCTGCCACCGTTGTCATCGATCCGGCGGTGGCTGGTCACCACGAACCACAAGGACATCGGCATCCTCTACATCACCACGTCGCTGTTCTTCCTCGTGTTCGGCGGGGTGCTCGCCCTGCTGTTCCGCGCCCAACTCTGGACCGCATCCGGCCAACTGCTGCCCGCGATCTCGTACAATCAGGCGGTATCGGCCCACGGCTTGCTGATGGTGTTCTGGTTCCTGTCCCCGATCGCCGTCGGGTTCGGCAACTACATCGTCCCGCTCCAGATCGGTGCCGAAGACCTCGCGTTCCCCCGGTTGAACGCCCTATCCTACTGGCTGTACGTGTTCTCCGGGCTGTTGTTCGCGGTGTCGTTCTTCCAGGGCAACACATGGGCTGGCGGCTGGACGCTGTACGCCCCGTTGAACGTCCCCACCTACCTCCCGAACATGGGCGCCTCCGCCGCCGTCCTCGCGTTGGGGATGTTCGTCGCCAGCGTCACCGTCGGCGGCGTCAACTTCATCACCACCATCCACCGCATGCGGGCCGAGGGCCTGACCTACCGGCGGCTCCCACTGTTCACGTGGACGATCCTGCTGACCGTCTGGATGATGCTGTTCGCGTTCGCCGCATTACTGGCCGCTCTGGTCATCCTCTCGGCCGACCGACTCCTCGGCACCACCTACTTCGCGACGACCAGTCCCGGCGGCTCGCTGCTCTGGACCCACCTCTTCTGGTTCTTCGGCCACCCGGAGGTGTACATCGTGTTCTTCCCCGCACTCGGCGTCATGGCCGAGACCTTCCAGACCTTCACCGGTCGCCGCATCGTCGGCCGGAAATGGTTCATCATCGCGATGGTGCTGGTCGCCCTCCAGAGCTTCATGGTGTGGATGCACCACATGTTCCTCACCAGCATCAACCTCCAGATCAAGACCCTGTTCATGGCGACCACCATCGGCATCTCGCTGCCATTCGATCTGATGGTGTTCGCGTTGATCTACACGATGCTCAAGGGGAAGATCCGGTTCACCACCCCGTTCCTGTTCAGCTTCGGCGCCCTCGTCCTGTTCATCCTCGGTGGCATCACCGGCGTCTTCCTCGGCGCCGTCGTCCTCGACTACTCGTTCCGGGGCACCTACTGGGTCGTCGCCCACTTCCACTACGTCATGGTCGGGGGCGTCACCGCCCTCATCGGCGGCATCTACTACTGGTTCCCGAAGATCACCGGCAAGATGTACGACGAGTTCCTCGGGAAACTCAACTTCGCGCTGTACTTCATCGGGTTCAACATGCTGTACTTCCCGATGTTCGTCGTCTGGCAGACCCCGCGTCGGGTCTTCGAGTACAACCCCGCGTTCACCCCGTGGCACCGGCTCGCCACCGTCGGCGCCTACCTCCTCGGGTTCTCGTTCCTCGTGATGTTCTACAACCTCCTGAAGAGCTTACGCGACGGGGCCGACGCCCCCGCGAACCCGTGGGAGTACGCCCACACCGCCGAGTGGGCCGTCGACTCACCACCGCCCTTCGAGAACTTCCCCGGCACCCCCTCCTACGCCGACGGGCACCTCAGCTTCCTGACCGAGGACGGCGAAGAACCGACGCCGGCCGGCACCGCCGCCGACGGCGGCACCGATGCGGAGGCACCCACCGATGACTGAGGAGGACACGACCACAGACGGCGGCGTCGCCGTCGACCACGAGGACGACCACGAGGACCACGCCAGCATCTGGCCGTTCCTCACGGGCCTGTCCTCGTTCGTCCTGCTATTGGGTCTCTCCGGGAACACCGTCACCAAAGCCGATCCCGGCGTCCTCTCCTACCCCGCCGGCATCGAGGGCCTGATCTACATCGCGTTCACCGTCGTCGGCGGCGTCGGCCTCGTCGGCGCCCTGATCGCTATGGCCGCCGAGAACTTCGAGGGGCCGAGCGGTCCGTTCGGCGAGAGCTTCCCCTTCGAGGACGTCGAGAACGGGAAGGTCGGCATGTGGGTGTTCCTGGCCTCGGACGAAATCTTGTTCGGTGCGTTCATCGGCTCGTACATCTTCACCCGCGTCGCCTACGGATGGACCCACTGGCACGACCTGGTCCCCGCCGCCCACGTCTCCCTGCCGGGGCTGATCAACACGTACCTCCTGTTGACGAGTTCCTTCACCGTCGTGCTCGCGCTGGTCGCCATCCAGAAGAACAGTCGCCGCGGCCTCCTCGCCAGTCTCACGACGACGTTCCTCCTCGGGGTCGGCTTCCTCATCAACAAGGCCATCGAGTGGAACCACCTCGCGAACCTCCACGGTGGCGAGTTCGCCGGGGGCTGGTGGCTCCAGACCAACATCGCCGCCTCGACGTTCTACCTCACCACCGGCCTCCACGCCGGCCACGTGATCGTGGGGTTGCTCATCACACTGTACCTCATCGTCCGCGCCTACCGCGGCGCGTACCTCGACAACGACCGCCCCGTCGAGTACTTCGGGTTGTACTGGCACTTCGTCGACATCGTCTGGCTGTTCCTGTTCCCGCTGTTCTACATCCTGTGAGGTGACCGACAATGACACACGAAAAACTGTACACGATGATCTACGTGGTGTTGTTCGCGTTCGCGACCCTGCAGGTCGTCGTGGAGTACGCCGGCATCCTCGAGGAGATGTACTGGATCGGCTTCGCGGTCATCATCCTCCTCTCGATCGTCAAAGCCGTCTTCGTCGCGGGGTACTACCAGCACCTCCGCTGGGAACCCCGGGGCCTGACCTACGTCTACCTCACCGGGTTGATCGCCGCCGTCGCCCTGACGGTGGCCGCCGCCTACTCGATTACCTGACCGTCGCCTGGCGGCTCACGAACCCGGACTCGCCGGCCACAGCGACCGACCGAGCGACGGGCCCCAGTACAACAGAGCCACTGCGAGCACGAACACCAGCGTCGAGATGTCGACCGAGACCTCGTAGATCGCCGCGACCACCGCAGACGGTCCGAGGATCCCGGCCGCCAGCGAGCTGAACACCGGGAACGTACACGACACACACGCGAACACGCCCAACGCCCCGGAGATGGCGGCATCGGCCGCCTCGAGGAGGGTGGCGTAGACGAGATACGCCAGGGAGAGGTACCCGATGACCTTGTACGGGATGAAATAGAGGTAGAACAGGTCGGTCACGAACGCGATGCGGGGCCCCCATCCGATGGATCCGAGCCCGGCGAGCCAGAGGCCACGGGGAAGGTACTCGTGGGTGTGCAGTCCCACCAGTCCGGACAACCACGCCAGCAACAGGAAATACGCGACCGCGATGGCGACGGTCAGGAGTTTCGCGCGACCGCTCGCCCGTGGCAGGGGCGTACGAACCACCGCCCACAACCCGACGTTGATCCAGACGAGTGGATACACCACGTACCGCGGAGCGAGGACCTCGGCGGGGGTCGACAGGAAATAGCCCGTCACGAGCAGCACCTCGACGAGGATCGCGACCGCCAACCACGGGAGGTCATCGCGGGGTGAGCGTCGCACCGTCGAGGAGACGTTCGACCCGAACACACACCGGGGTAGCCGTGGCCCGTACTTGGCCCTTTCGCGGTGGCGTTCAGATCCCGGCCAGCAGTTTCACGACGATCGCGAGCAACGCCACCGTGAACAAGACGATGGCCGTCGTCGCCGCGGCGCCGGCACTCGACCCGGTCCGGCCCTTGGAGGCGACGTAGACGCCAGCGGCCAGGTAACTGAGGACCAGTGGGGCGAAGAACGCGCCCGTGGTGATGACCGGATCGGTCGTCCCCAACGCGAAGACGGTGGCGGCACCGAGGGCCGTGGATGCGACCAGCAACAGGAAAAACGCCGTGATCGGGTCCATCGACGACCGGTCCCCGCCGCGGTCGATGAGTCCCGTGAATCGTTCCGGTTTGTACGCACGCCAGTCCCGTCCGCGGGCCAGCCACACGGCCACGAACAACACCAGCGCCCCCATGAGCAGTGTACTGTAGATAGTAGCGACCATCGAGTCGACGCCTCGTTGGTACTCCGTTCCCGGCGTCCGGTTAAAAGCGTTCCCCACCGCGGTCACGCCACCGCAGTCCCCGAGTTTTCCGGCTGGTCCGCCGAGTTCGACCGCAGCGGCACAACCACCGGGCTGTCCGCCGGACAGCGGAGGGACAAATCCCCATTAGGGAGACCCAAAGACATAAACTGACTATCCCGCTATCGGGCATGTGGACCGCAGGACCGCCCGCGCCGCCGGCGTCGCCCTCCTCGTCGTCCTCGTCGTCGGCATCGCCGCAGCGACACTGACCAGCACCCTACAAGCCGGTAACGGGGTCGGCGGCGTTCCGGCCCCGGGTGGAAACCAGGGGAACGGCTCCGGGAACGGCAACCTCAGCAGCGACCCCGGTCGACTCGGTGGCGGCGACTTCCTCTCCCAACGGTTCTGCTTCCCCGTCGTCCAGACACTCGAATTCAAACTCGGGTTGCTCGGCCTGTGGCTTCTCCTCGCCGTGCTCCTGTTCTGGCGACTGCCACGGTTAGTCGCCGCCGGCATCCTCGCCTCCGCCAGTGTCTTCCTGTTGGGGGTGTATGCCGTGTTGCTCGGCCTGTGTAACCAAGGGTTCCAGACCGACACCATCCGCAACGTCACCAACCTCCCGGAACCGAACCTCGACCCGATCCCGAAGGCCGCCCAGGAAGGGGCCGAAGGCGCCGGCGCCTACATCTCCTCGAACCCGTTGCTCACGGCAGCCATCGTCACCGTCGCGGTCGCGTTACTCGTCGCGTTGGTGTACCTCCACGGCGCCGACCGCTTCGACATCACCGGGCGTGCCCCCTCGACCACCGGTGAACGAGATCTCGAAGAGGAGTACTCCGCCGAGACCCTCCAGATGCTCGGTCAGGCCGCCGGCGACGCCGCTGACCGCATCGACCAGGACGGGGACGCCGACAACGAGGTATACCGTGCCTGGCGGGAGATGACCGGGTACGTCGACGTCGACCGACCGGCCGCAAGCACCCCACGCGAGTTCGCCGCGGCCGCCACCGCCGCCGGGATGGCCGAACCCGACGTCGCGGAACTCACCGACCTCTTCGAGGAGGTGCGGTACGGCGGCCTCCCGGCCACCGAGGACGCCGAACGCCGCGCCGTCGAGGCGCTCCGCCGCATCGAGGATAGCTACGCCGACACGGAGGCAGACCGATGATCCGGCGTCTCCTGTTCGGTGCCGGCGTCGCCGCCGCGGTGTTGGGACTCGTCCTCATCGCCGTGCCCGGGGTCGCTGGCGGCGTCGCCATCACGGAACTGCTCGTCTACGGGCTCGGCGTCCTCGCATTGCTCCTGGCCGTCGGCGCCCTCTACCGCCGCCGGAACACCGCGATCGCCCAGGCCGAGACGGGGACACCGGAACGACCCACGCCGCTGCCCCGACCGGGGTCGGGGGTCGACACCCGCCTCCACAATCTGGTGCGGCTCCAGTCCCGGGCCCGCCTCGCCAACGAACGCACCGATCTCGACGAGCGCCTCGAGGAACTCGCGATCCGCGTGATCGCCCGGCGCGAGGACTGCACCCGCGATGATGCACGCACTCTCCTCGACCGCGGTGAGTGGACCGACGACCGGTATGCCGCCGCCTACTTCGCCGATGATATCGACGTCCCGTTCCGCGACCGGGTGCGGGCCTCTCTTGGCGGCTCCGTCACGGCACAGACCGCCCGCCACGCCATCGAAGCACTGGCCGAGACGGCACCCAGCCTCG
>JBDGTJ010000021.1:0-13721 GCA_042216925.1 Halobacteriaceae archaeon | reverse complement strand
AAAAACGAGACTGCCAGCCGCGGATCGCCGGACGCCCCGTTCTGAATCCGGGGGCATCAATCGACCCGACTCTCTCTTGGCCTACCCCAGCGTGGCTGGCTTGGTGATCTGACGTGGGGCAACCAATCCACTGCGGTTCTGCATTTTCCAGTAATCTGCCTCCTGGCGATTGCACCGGCATGCAGCGTTGTGGTCCTGGGGCGCCTGGTCGGCTGCATCGAGCCCCTGTTCGAGCCGGTACTTCAACCCCGTCCGAATATATTCACACAAACTTACTTTTAGGAGCGCCTAAAAACCGTGGTATCGGATTGGAGTGGGTCGATCAATACGCGACTGCACCCACAACCGCACCCAACACATGCCCCACGCCCAACTATCACTCACGATTCCCGCCTCGGTCTGGATCAGCGAGGTCTCCCGAGCCCATCCCCATACCCGATTTCGGGTTCTTGCAGCCACGGCAAACATGGCGACCGGCGTCGCCCAGATCGAAATCAACGGTGCCACCCCTGATGTCGTCTGTGCCGAAATCAGAGCGTACGACTCGGTTACTGATCTGACAGTGCTTGACGCCGGCTCTGAGACGTGTCAGGTCCAAGTCGAGACGACGGTTCCGGTGTTGCTAACGTCCTTACAGAACGCTGGAGTCCCCCTGGAGATGCCGTTCGAAGTCAGCGATGGCCAGATGACCCTCGAAGCGACGGTTCCCCAACAGACCCTCTCAGACCTGGGGACGACCCTCGAGAAGTTCGGCATCCAGTATACTGTCGAACGGATCCAGCAAGAACCCGAATCGGACTCTGCACTCCTCACGAAGCGCCAGCGGTGGTTACTGGACGAAGCCATCGACCGTGGCTACTACGATACACCACGTCGCATCACACTCGTTGACCTCGCCGACGAACTGGATATCGCGAAATCCACCTGTAGCGAGATTCTGCACCGCGCAGAAGAACGGGTACTCAAAGACCTCGGACGTGGGGCCGAGGAGCCCCCATCCGGCCTTCGGGCAACATCCGACTGACCGTTCACATGATCCGGTCTTGCAGATACCCGAGATGTTTGGCGTTGTAGATTAATCGGATATACTCACTCACTGGCCGCCCGACACAGGTCAACCTGATCGCCTTATCATCGATTTCCTCATCTGAGAGGGCCTGATCGCCGTCCATCTCGACTTCCCCCGAGATGAGAACAGCCGCACAGTTCGAACAGATCCCATTTCGACAGGAGAACGGCCACGTCCCTCCAGTCCCCTCTGCTGTTTCGAGGATATACTGTCCTTGCGGAACGTCAACGAACCCATGATCTGCGTTGGAAAGCTCTAGCGCTGCAGCTCGCTCGAAATTCTCCTCATCGTATAAGTCCCAGCCCCGCTCCTCAACCACCTCATAGTTGAGATATTCGACGATAGCCATACCGACAGAACCGCGCTGGAGGAAGGTAGGGGTTCCTCCGAACGTCTTCTCGGAACCATTTTTGAAACTCGCTTCAGGCTACAAGGCGAACCCTGTTCGGCGATGATCCACCAAGGAAGTGTTCCACAGCGGAGACGAGCCATCTGGCGATCTTCTGGCTGAACGACCGGATCGAACTCGGCTGCGTGGTCTGGGCGCCACGTCAAACGGTGGTTTCAGTGCCCCTCGAGGGGGACGGGTCTCCCAGATAGGATATCGTCTCACACATCCACGGGCCGCGATATCGGTGGTGCAGATATCGGCAGGAAACCTGGCGAATCGACCTGAAAACCCGTCGGATGTCGGTGGGTGTCTGTCATCATACACCGATGGCTGTTAACAAGTCGCCCAACGAATATCTCCGGCCAAAATGTTCTATCTGCCGAGCAATATCCCGACGCTGCGAACTCGCTATGATCGTCGTCTCGAACCGCGTTCACGTCCCGACGACCGTGTAGAAACGTTTATCGAGTGATTACGAAGGAACCATGGCATCGAGGAGCAGTCTGGATTTCACAGCCTGAAGCTATTGTCACCGATCAATGCTGCCGGCCATATCACGATGGCCGTCTGGGACTCAATTGAGGACTGTGAGGCCTGGCGTGATGGGGATGCATTCGACCGAGCTCACGACGACTCATCACCAGATCAGGCCTTTGAACGCCCGAATGAGGTCGAAATCCACGAAGTAATCGTCCATCGAGACCCGACCGACACCACAGCGGAGTCTGCAACGAGCTGATGGAGGCAAATCTGCCCGACGGTCGGTTCAGGTGATATCGGCCGATGGAGAAGCCGATTCTCGATTGGGAGTGCGGGCTCAATGCTCGGGCTCCAGTGTCCGTTCCTGTTCGATCCCCGATCTCCGGTGTGGCACTCCTCGGACTGTTCGGCGCGGTGCGCGCAAATCCGAGCGAGTAAGGTCGGAAGGCAGTCACTCCTCGGAACACCGATCGTGCTCGTCGTAGGTACGCCCGTTGGTATCCCCGGCCGGTCCAGCCCCCACGGCCACCCCTCATAAACCCACCCAGCACACCCGGGACAACACGTCTCGCCCCGCGACCCCTCCATTCACTCGATCACGGATGCCTGTGATCGACACCACGAACCTGACGAAACGCTACGGCACCGTCACCGCCGTCGACGGCCTCGATCTCAGCGTCGAGGCCGGCGAGGTGTTCGGGTTCCTTGGCCCGAACGGCGCCGGCAAATCCACGACCATCGACATGCTCTTGGACTACACCCGCCCGACCGCCGGGTCAGCGACGATCCTCGCCCGGGACGTCCAGGAGCACGCCGCCGAGCTGCGGTACGACGTCGGCGTCCTCCCGGAGGGGTTCGGCCTCTACGACCGGCTCACCGGGCGACGCCACCTCGAGTTCGTCGCCGACTGGCAGGACACCACCGTCGACACCGACCAGCTGTTGGACCGTGTCGGCCTGGACGAACGCGACGCCGACCGCGTCGTCGGCGAGTACTCGAAGGGGATGGCCCAGCGACTCGCCCTCGCCATCGCCCTGGTCGGGGACCCCGACCTGTTGATCCTCGACGAACCCTCGGCCGGCCTGGATCCCCACGGCATCCAGACGATGCGACGCCTGGTCCGCGAGGCGGCCGCCGACGGGACGACGGTGTTCTTCTCGAGTCACATCCTCGCCGAGGTCGAGGCCGTCGCCGACCGCGTCGCCATCCTCGCCGACGGTGAACTGGTCGCCGTCGACACCGTCGAGGACCTCCGTCACACCGTCGGTGCCGGCGCCACCCTCCGATTGCACGTCCCGGGCGAGGTCCCGGGCACCGTCACCGACATCGACGGCGTCGACAGCGTCACCCGCACCGGCACCGTCCTCGAGGTCACCACGACCGACCCCACGGTCAAGGCCGACGTCGTCACCGAGCTCACCACCGCCGGCGTCGACATCCAGGACCTGACCGCCGAGGACCCATCCCTCGAGGACGTGTTCACGGCCTACACCCGGGAGGTGGAACCATGACGGCGTCCTGGACCGCCATCGCCCGCAAGGACGTCGCCGACGCCACCCGCTCGAAGATGCTGTGGGGGTTCACCCTCGTCTTCGTGGCCTTCCTCGCGATGGCGCTGCCCGTCGCCAACCAGTTGTTCCCCGCGACCACGACGGTCACCCCCGAGAAGGCATTGACCGGCGTGGCGATGCTCGCCCAGCTGTTCATCCCCGGGATCGCCATCGTCGCCGGGTACCTGGCCGTCGTCGGCGAACGCCGCACCGGCAGCCTCCGGGTCCTGTTGGGGTCGCCGTTCACCCGTGGCCGCGTCGTCGCCGGCAAGCTCGCCGGTCGAACGCTCGTCACCCTCACCGCACTCACGACCGGGTTCGCCGTCGCGGCCGTCCTCGTCGTCGCCCTCTACGGGGCCCCCACCCTCACTGCGTTCTCGGGGTTCGTCGCCGCCAGCCTCCTGTTGGGCGTCGTCTTCACCGGCATCGCCGTCGGCGGCTCGGCCGCGACCACCACGCGGGGCCACGCCATGACCGCCACCATCGGCCCGTTCATGGCGATGGTGTTCTTCTGGAAACCCGTCGTCGCCGGCGCCTACTACGCCGTCACCGGGTCACTGCCGGGGTTGGTCGCCGAACCCTGGTACTTCCTCCTGCAGCGACTCAACCCACTGGCGTCGTATCGGGTCCTGACCGAGGCCGCCCTCGGGGAACGCGTCCACGCCGTCCCCCGCTTCCCCCTCGAGGACGTGCCCCGAACCGCGACCGTCGAGCAGCTCGCGATGCACAACCGCCTCACCGGCGCGGTCCCGTTCTACCTCCAGGACTGGTTCGCGGCCGCGATCCTCCTCACCTGGGGCGTGGTGTGGGTCCTCGTCGGCTACCACCGGTTCCGGACCGCGGACCTGAGCTGATCACCGCGGTGATGCGACGATGTGGCTGATCAGGTTCCGCTCGGCGCGCTGGAGGTGCTCGGCCACCGTCGACGGCGTCACGCCGACCGCGTCGGCGACCTCGTCGGTCGTGGCCGCCCGCGGGATCTCGTAGTACCCCAACCCGTAGGCGGTCTCGACGATCTCCCGTTGCCGGTCGGTCAACCGATCCCCCACGTCCTCGGGCGTGCCCTCGAAGTCGGTCAACCGCCGTAACGACGGGGAGACGTCCGCGTCGTCGATGGCGGCGACGCTGTCGCCGATCTCGGCGTCCGACCCGACGACCGAGAGGTCGATCCCGTCCTCGGTCACGGCGGTGACGTCGTGGGCGGTGGCGTGCTCCTCGATGGACTCGGCGTCCTCGGTAGTGGGTTCGACCTTCATGAGGTAGGTCACCCCCTCTGTATCGGCGGCGAGGCGCTCCCACCACGGGACCGCGTCGAACCCGTCCAACGCGTCGGGGTCCAGTGGCTCCTCGACGCGGACCTCGAGGATGCCGCCGGCGCCGTGACACACCAGTTCCGTGACGTCGACCAGGCCCGCGGCCCGGGTTTCGGCCACGACCTCCGCGAAGCCCATCGATTCGAGTTCGTCGTCGCTGAGATGGATGACTGCCTCACGCATGGGTCTCTCCCGGGGCCGTGCCCGGGACCATATCACACCCAATATACGCGGTGGATTTAACCTGTTGGTCGGGCCAGCACCGCACCCGCCACCGAGCTGGCGGCCGTCGTCGCCGCCTGACCCGCCGCGATCGCCGGGTGTCCCTCACCCGTCCAGCGCCTCGGAATTGTCTCGCTCCATGAAGATCCAGTCCTCGTGGACGGCCTCTGGGGGCTCCGCCTCGAACGGGGCGGTCTCCTCGAAGCCGAGGTCCCGGTACAGGGACTGGGCCGCCTCGCTGAACGGGCCCGTATGCAACACCAACCGCTGACACCCCATGCCTTCGGCGGCCTCGATGACCCGCTCCAGCAGCGCCCGACCCACGCCCTCACCCCGGGCCCCTGGCCGCACGTATACCCGTTTGATCTCGGCCGCCAGGTCGCCCCGCCACGCCAGGATCACACACCCCACGAACGCGTCGTCCTCGACCGCGACGAACACCCGATCCCGGGACGATGGGTCCGAGAGCGCCGCGAGGTCCTCTGCGATCTGGCCGTCGATGTCGTAGTCGGCCTGGATCGTCCCCTCGGGCACGTGGCTGCCCTCGAAGGCCGCCACCGCCTCGCCTTTCGTCCACTCGTGGTACTCCCGGAACAGCACCCGGAGTTGCTCCTCGTGGGCGGCGACGTCGGGTTCCTGGACCCGCATCGACACCCAGCGACACGCCCAGGACCAAAACGGTTCCTGCCCGCCCCGGGCATCGAACAACCTTTAGGCCACCGCAGCCCAGTCCTCGCCCATGTCGGCGTCGCCACGCCCCATCGACCTGGTTCCCCCGTGGCTGCGCCGCCTCCCCGCCGACCTCGCCGCCACCATCGCCCTCGTTGGGGCGGTCAACCTCGCCGTCTTCCTCCCCGTCCTCCGCGAGACGCCGCTCCGCATCCTGCTTGGCCTCCCCTTCGTCCTCTTCGTCCCGGGGTATGCCTTCATCGCCGCCCTCTTCCCCGAGGCCGGGGACCCACCCACCGAGGACGACTCGACGCGGGACCGGGGGATCGACGGCATCGAACGCGTCGCCCTCAGCTTCGGCCTCTCGATCGCGGTCGTCCCGCTCATCGGGTTGGTGTTGAACTTCACCCCATGGGGCATCCGGTTGACCCCGATCATGGTCGCGGTCAGTGCCTTCACCCTCCTCGCCACCTACGTCGCCGCCGAACGCCGGTGGGCACTCCCCCCCGAGGACCGCTTCCAGGTCCCCTACCGCGACTGGGTCAGCGCCGGGACAACCGAACTCCTCGACCCCAGTTCCCGGGCCGACGCCGCCCTCAACGTTCTGTTGGTCGCCAGCATCCTCCTGGCGACCGCGAGTGTCGCCTACGCCGTCGCCGTCCCCAAACAGGGCGAATCCTTCACCGAGTTCTACCTCCTCACCCGCAACGAATCCGACGCGTTGGTCGCCGCCGACTACCCCACGAACTTCAGTCGCGGCGAGGCCCGACCCGTCGTTGTCGGCGTCACCAACCAGGAACACCGCGCGGTCCGGTACTCCATCGTCGTCGAACTCCAGCGCGTGCAGTTCGTGAACAACACCACCGTCACCGTCCTCGCCCAACGGGAGCTCACCCGGCTCTCGACCGGGGTGCTCGCCCACAACGAGACCTACATGACCACCCACAACATCACCCCCACCATGACCGGGGACCGGTTACGGCTGGTCTACCTCCTCTACCGGGGCGAGGCCCCCGCGAACGCCAGCATCGACTCGGCCTACCGGGAGTTACACCTCTGGATCAACGTCTCCGGGTGACGGCCACCGTCGTCGGACACGGACCCCCGTGCACTGACTGGGTTGTGATGCGTTCCGATCGAGACCCCTCGAACCTCCTCCCCCGGGCCGAATGATTATTGGCCGGTGGGGGACTCACTGGGGTGATGGCAGTGATTTTGGTCGCGTATGTGGCGCTGTTCTCCATCTCCGCGATCGCCTGTCTGGCCAGCATCCCGCGCGCCCGCTCCATCCAGCACCCGGGGACCCGCCGCGGCCTGATCGGGCTCCTGGGATCGGTCGCCATCTGGTCCGGTGGCTACGTGGGCTACCTCCTCGCCCCGACCAACCCCCTCAAACAGGGGTCGTACATCGTCGGGTTCGTCTTCGCGTTCGTCGCCGTCGGCGCGTGGCTGTACTTCTGTGCGGCCTACACGGGCCGCCCACCCAGGGCCCTCCCGTACCGCAACGGCGCCATCGCCCTGTTCCTGGCGATCGTCGCCCTCAAGGTCACCAACCCCCTCCATCACCTCTACTTCACTGCGACCTGGACCGTTGAACCGTTCCCCCACCTCGCCATCCACCACCGGTTGCTGTACTGGATCGTCCTGGGGGCGTCGTATGCCGTCCTGGCGGTTGGGTTCTTCATGCTCCTCGAACGGTTCTACCACACCGGGACGGACGCCCGTCCACTCGTGGGACTGGTCACCATCACCGCCCTGCCGGCGGTCGTGACCATCCTCAGCGACCAGTTCGACACGGTCCTCCCCCTGATGTACGAGCCCGCCGGCGTCGCGGTGTTCGCGGTGGGGACACTGTTCGTCTATCGCCGACGCTTCGAGGCGATCCGGTTGACCGGTGGGACCGACGACCCCGCCATCTTCCTCGACGCGGATCGACGGATCCGTGACTACAACCAGGCCGCCACCCGGATCGTCCCCGAGCTCCAGGATGCCATCGGCACCCCGATCGAGGCGGTACACCCCGCGCTTGCGACCCAGGTCGCCGACCAGGGGATCGTCACGGTCTCACGCACCGGGGAGACGCGGTACTACGAGGTGTCATCGGCGCCGTTCATGGCGGGGGAAGTCCAGACCGGTCAGTTGGTGACGCTGTCCGACGTCACCGAGCGGGAACGGTACCGCCAGCAACTCGAGGAGAAAACCGAACAGCTCGAAATGCTCAATCGCGTGGTCCGCCACGACATCCGCAACGACATGGCGGTGATCCACGGGTGGGCCGAACAGCTCGACGCCCACGTCAGCGAGGAGGGCCGGGCCGCCCTCGACCGCGTCCTCCAGAAAGCCGAACACGTGATCGAACTCACGGAGGTCGCCCGCGATGTCGTCGAGTCACTCTCGGACGATCGGGCGACCGAGTTGGAACCGATGGAACTGGATGCGATCCTCGCGACCGAACTCGAGACCGCCCGGGAATCCGCTCCGGCTGCCACCGTCCGCGTGGCGGGTGACCTCCCATCGGTGTCCGTGCGGGCAAACGAGATGCTGTCCTCGGTGTTCAGAAATCTCCTGGACAATGCCGTTACCCACACCGACGCCGAGGAACCGGAGATCACCGTCAGCGCCGACACCGTCGATGGGAGCGTCCGGGTCCGGATCGCTGACAACGGTCCCGGTATCCCGGACAGTCAGAAAGCCGCCATCTTCGGGAAAGGGGAACAGGGCCTCGACAGTCCCGGGACCGGGATCGGCCTCTACCTCGTCGCCACCTTGACCGAGCAGTTCGGCGGCGACGTCTGGGTCGAGGACAACGACCCCCGGGGGGCGGTGTTCGTCGTCGAACTGCCGACAGTCGACTGACCGCAGTAGCGTGGGCGGCGGTCCCGTGGCGTCGCCTGACCGTCGCAGCGAGGGGCCTCATTCGCCTGGCCGGTGGCCGGTCTGAGGTGGTCAGAGGGCGACGAGGAGGTAGAGGTTGTATGTGGTGACGACGGTCCCGATCACGATGAGGACGAGCGGTGGGGTGTAGTAGAGTTCAGGGTCCTCCCAGAGTTCCGCACCGGCGACGCTGACACCGAGCGCGCCGACGAACACGCCGAGTTTCAGGGCGACGACGCCCCATTCTCCCAGGTGCTCGAAGGCGTGTCTGAGCAGGAGGTTGGCTTCCCGGATCCCGACATCGGCGATGAGGATGGTCAAGGTGGTGAGGATGTCCCCGACACCGTAGGCGAGCGTGGCGACGATCCACAGCCAGTAGAACCGTTGGTCGGCTTGCTGGATGGCCTCCCCGGCAAGCATCGTCCGAAGCCAGCCCATACATGACCGACCCGGGTCTGGACTGCTGTAGTTCTGCTGGCCATCCGGGTGAGTTCACCTGCCCAGGTGCCTGCCCTCCCCCGACCGGCACTGAGGCGTGGCACCCAGCTCCCTCCCGGGACGCGGCCCGTCAGGTCTGGGCGGCCGCGGCGTCGACCAACCGCCCGAGGAACAGGATCGCGCCGGTCGAGCGGTGGCGGATGGCGTAGATGAACGGGCGGTCGGCCCGGAACTCGAAGGGGTTGGCCGGGGCGCTGACCAACACGACCTCGACCCCGGTCGCAGCAGCAGCCTCGGTCCCCTCCTCGTCGACGGTGATCGTTGCCTCGTGTTGGACGTCCCCGATGGCGAGGTCCTCGCCGGCCGGACTGATCCCCGAGAACTCCGCCCGCCCCGAGAACGCTCGCTGCATCCCCATGGCCTGGAGGTACTCGGGCAAGGACAGCGAGGACCGATGCTGGAACCGGGGGAGTACGACGTCGCCCTCCCGCTGTTCGGTGGCGTCCAGCAACGCCGCGAACCGACGCGGGGTGAGGCTGCGCTCGACCTCCCGGAACCGCCCGGCCTCCGGGAGGACGACCACCATGTCGACGCCGGGGCCCGCATAGGGGAGTTCGATGATCTCGTGGCCGTCGACGCGACCGTAGGGCACCGTCATGTGTTCGTGCATCATCGAGACCTCCTGGGTCGAGCCGTCCAGTGCCGTGAAGGACGCGGGTTCGGTCGCGTCCGCGGTGAACCGGTCGGCCCAGCTCGCCTGGAAGTACACGGCGTTGGCCAACACGAGCCGGGTCCGGGCCGCGAGGCTATCCGGGGGGAACAGCTCCGGGATCTCCTGGCGGGTCTGGTCGGCGACCCACGCGTTGATCTGGCGTCGCGCCCGTTCGTGGTGGTCCTCGAAGTCGACGCGACCCGCGGTGATCCCGTAGTACTCGGTGAGGGTTCGTCGGTAGGCCTCCCGGATCGGGAACCCGGTCTGGAACCAGGCGGCGTTGGCCGCCAGCAACTGGAAGGGCATCTTCTTCGATTCCCCGTGTTGGGGGTTTTCGTTCGTCGTCGGCGTGGGGGTCGGGGTGCGGTCCGGGTCGCCGAACGGGAGGTCTGCCCGCAGCGCCGCGATCGATCGATGCAGCCCCTCGTCGGTGGGGTGATACCGGAGTGTCTCGGCCATCTCCTCGCGGGTCTGGCCGCGGGCGCCGGCGTACACCATCGCGAGGGCGACGCCGATGCTGTACGGGGAGAGGAACCGGTTCTCCATGGGGGCCTGGTCGGCGAGGCGGGCCTGGAGGGCGAACCCGAACCCGGTGTTCCCCGTGACGAACCCCTCGGTCGGCGCCTCGACCTGGGGCAGTGGGCCTCGGTCGGGGGCGCCCTCGAAGGTCGGCGGAGACCCACTGGCCCCGTCGGTCCGCGGGGCGACTACCCCGGCACAGCCGGCGGTGGCACCGAGCCCGGCCAGCGAACACGCCTCGAGGAAGCGACGCCGATCCATACCCACTGGTCGGTCGTCGAGGAGGAAAAACCGTGTCCAGACTGAAACGCGGGTTTCACCCGGGCCCGGTCACCGGAAGGCCTCGCCCCAGTCCCCGCCGTGGACGAGCTCCTCGAGTGGTTTCCGGCGCCGGGTATCCGCCGAACTCTCGATCTCCCCGTCGCCGGGGTAGCCGACGACGATCGCCCCGATGGGATCGTACTCCGCCGGCACATCGAATTCCGATCGTAGCGCCGTCCAGTCCTCCTCGGGGATGCCGAAGAACAACGCGCCCAAGCCCTCCGCGACGGCGGCATGCAGGATGTTCAACGCCGCCATCCCCGTGTCGATGTACCAGTAGGGCACCGGCCACAGTGACTCCTCCCGGTCGAAGCCCTTGTCGGGTTCGGCGTACCGATCGAAGTACACCTCTCTGGACGCGAAGGGGACCACGACCAGGGGCGCCCGCCGCACGCGGTCGGGTTGGGTGTTGTGCTCGTTGGTCGCCCAGAACCGCCGTCGGTCTTCTGCCTCCTCCAAGGCGAGGAACGCAAAGCCCTGGCTGAACCCCGCGGAGGGGCCCTGGAGGCCGGCGGTGACGATGCGTTCGACGGTCGCCTCCTCGAGGGGGTCGGCCCGGAAGGTCCGGATCATCCGCCGGTTGTGGATCACCTCGTAGTAGTCCATGGTAGCCGGGGTCGCGGCGACCGTCAAAAAGGTGGGCCCCCGCCGGGAGCGGCGGCCCCTCCAGGGTTATGCAGATGCCCGGCGTCTAGGGGCCGAGGAACACAGAATGTCACGCGTGGTTCACTTCGACATCGAGGCCGCGGACCCCGAGCGCGCGATCGAGTTCTACGAGTCGGTCTTCGACTGGGCGTTCGAGCGGTGGGACGGGCCCGTCGAGTACTGGTTGGTCATGACGGGCCCCGAGGACGCCCCGGGGATCGACGGGGGACTCGCCCGCCGCGAGGGTGACCGCCCGGACCCGGCAGCCCCCAGTGCGGCGTATACCTGCACGATCGACGTCGCCGACGTGGAGGCGACGGTGGCGGCCGTCACCGAGCATGGCGGTCGCGTCGACCGCGAGATCGAACCGGTGCCGGGGGTCGGTCGCCTGGCGTACTGTCTGGACACGGAGGGCAACCGCTTCGGGGTGATGGAGGCCGACGAGACCGCCGGGTGACCCGGCGGTCAGGCCCGACCGTTCAGCGGGCAGAGGAAGAAGTTCGGCGGCCCGAACCCGGGGGTGCCCAGGGTGACGGTGATGTAGTCGGCGGCCAGCACCGCGGCCTCGCTGGTCAGCGGGGCGTCCGCGTTGAACGCGTCGACGTCGGTGACTTCGGCGCTGTAGGTCGTCCAGTGGCCGCCCGTCAAGTCCCGGTCGCCGGCAGTGGCGCCGGCGACGAACGGCGACAGTTGGTCGGCACTCGCGGCGTCGTTGGCCACGATCGGGGCGGTGCCGTCGTGGAGGAAGTACAGGGCGTCGTCGGGGTCGGCACGCGCCTCGAAGGGGCGGACCACGAGGGTCCGCCAGCGGCTGTCGTTCCCGTACACTCGCCCGAACTCCCGGCCATTCCCGCGTTCGTCACCCTTGCCCGGGGTCCCGGCCCCGAGGACCAGGCCGGCGACCGCGGCCCCGGTCCTGAGGACGTAGCGTCGTGTTGAGTGGTCGTCCATGGTATCAGGGGATGTCTCCCCGACGGGGTCCATCGCGGCGCCCGGAATCTAGATTGTTCAAAGTTCTGACTACATTGGACCCAACTTCGGCCACGGTCCCGCCAGACACCGACCACGATTCGGTCCACGACCTGCTCGAACCCCTACGAATCGTGGCTTGGCCCCATCGCCGACGACCACGCCAGCCTCTAGTTATTTTTATATGGGGTCTGAACGGGAACTATGGCGTCGTGTCCGTTCTGTGCGATCGTCGCCGGCGAGGGCGAGGCCCACCGCCTCTACGAGGGCGAGGCCACCACCGCGTTCTTCGACACCGACCCCGCCACCCCCGGCCACTCACTGGTCGTGCCAAACCGTCACATCGCCCACCTCTTCACCGAGGACCCGACCCTGGCCACCACGGTCTTCGAGACAGTACGGGACGTCTCCATGGCCCTGGATGACATCTTCGACCCCGACGGCGTCAGCCTCTTTTACACCACCGCCGACCTCGTCGGCAACGTCACCCACGCCCACGTCCACCTCGTCCCCCGGTACGAGGACGACGACATCCACCTCGCCCTGCCACGCAACCACGTCCCCGAGGAGGACGCCGCCCGCCTCGCCGACGCCATCCAGGCCCGCCTCTAGAGGCGCTTCCGGATGCCGGCCAGGCCCTCGCTGGCCGCCGACCGCTTGAAGTACAGGCCCTCCACGACGCCCAACACCACCGCGATCGTCGCCACCGCCTGGAACACCCGGGGTTCTGCGGTATAGAGGTGCCAGACGAACACCGGGAGGAAGGCCGCGGTCCCCACCAGTCCGAGGCCGGCGACCCCCGGCCGCACCGGGATCTGCGATCGGTGCATGACTGCGATGGCGTCGACGACGCCGAACACGACGATGAACGCAAGCGAGGCGAACTCCGTGATCGCGGTCAGGCTCCCCACCGCCGTGAACGCCATCGTCACCACCCCGATCACGAGCAACGCCCGCGTCGGCACCCCCGACCCCGTGGAGCCCTCCGTGGGCAACAGGTCGTCCCGACCCAGGTGGTCGGCGAACAACGCGGTGCTGAACAGCGTCGCGTTGATCGCACTCGCCGTCGAGGCGACCGCCGCCACGCCCACCGCCACGTACCCGACCCGGCCCGCGACGACGGCGGCGGCCTCGGCCAACGCCAGGTCCGGGTGGGCGATGACGGTCTCGATGGGGACGAGGTTCACCGTCACGAACGCCACCGCAACGTAGGCAAGGGTCGCCACCGGTACCGAGAGATACACGGCCCGCGGCAGCGTCGACTCGACGTCGGCGATGGCGTCCTGGTCGTAGAACAGGAGCTGCCACCCCTCGAAGGAGACGAACGCGATCCCGGCCGCCACCACCGGCCCCACGGGATTGGTGACCGTCTGGGCGACCCCGAACTCCAGTTCGCCGAGGGCCGCGGCCGTGCCGAACACCGCAAACGCCGCGACGATCACCAGCTTCACGGCGACGAGGAGGTCCTCGATCAGGCCCGACTCCCGGACCCCGAGGAGGTTCACCGTGATGAACGCCGCCACCACCGCCACCGACAACACCGGCCGAC
>JBDGTJ010000037.1:12008-13760 GCA_042216925.1 Halobacteriaceae archaeon | reverse complement strand
CCGACGACCCGGCGTTCATCTCGACGTCGACGATGACGTCGACGAGTTCGGAGGCTGACAACCGGTCGAACCGCTCGGCGGAGGCGTCGGTTTCGGGGTCCGCGCTGAACACGCCCGGGACGCTGGTCGCATAGACCAGGAGGTCGGCGTCGGTGTACTCCGCCATGGCGGCGCTGACGGCGTCGGTGGTCTGGCCGGCGACGACGCCACCCATCACGGCGACGTCGCCGTGTCGCATCGCTTCGCCGGCCTCGGCGTACTGTTCTGCGGGCGTCGCCACCGCGTCGGTGTCCAGTGCTGAGAGTAGCAATCGAGCGTTGAGCCGGGTGACCTCGATGCCGATCTGGTCGAGTTCGATCTCGTTGGCGCCGAGGCGGCGGCCGGCGTCGATGTAGTCGCGGGCGACGCTGCCACCGCCGACGACGACACCGACGTCCCACCCGGCGTCCACCAGTGCCTCGATGGCCGCGGCGTGGCCCTCGACGCGGGTCACATCCAGATCCGGGGCGAGGACACTCCCGCCGATCGTGACCACGACCTTCATCGGTGCCGGGTAACTCGGTGTCGTTCTTAAGGGTTGTTACCCGGGGCGACACGTACTTGCCGCGGCGTCGACTGGATGGGACCATGCAGGCGCTGGGTGTCATCGCCCCGGACGTCGTCGTCGAATCCGTTACCGAGGAGTTTGCAGAGCGGGGCCGTGTCGGCGTCGTCCATGCTGACACGGACCCCGTCGTCCGCTCGGACGGAGTGGCGGCGACGACGTACGACCTCGGGAGCGAGGGCTGGCACGGTCGCGGCGAGGTGCAGTCCCTCGATGCGATTCTCGATCGCTTGGCCCGGGACCACGACTATGCGGTCGTGACCGACGCCCCCGAGTCGAGACTCCCCCACTTGGTCGTCGGCGATCGGTCGGTGCGCCGGGAACTCCACCGCGTCGAGGACGCGACCGCCGTCGATCCCGCGGCGGTGGCCGACGCCCTCGCGGCGACGACCCCCTACGAGACCCTGGGGTCGCTGGTCGCGAAGGCCAAACGCGCCACCGGCGAGGAGTACGCCGGCGCCATCGCGACGTTCACCGGTCGGGTACGGGCCCGCGATTCCCACGAGGATGACCCGACGGAGTACCTGGAGTTTGAACAGTACGGGGACGTCGCCGAGGAGCGGTTGGCGACCATCCGTGAGGACCTCACCGACCGGGAGGGAGTCCAGGAGGTGTTGTTACACCACCGGACCGGGGTGGTGGCCGCTGGGGAGGACATCGTCTTCGTCGTGGTGTTGGCGGGGCACCGATCGGAGGCGTTCCGCACCGTCGAGGACGGAATCAACCGGTTGAAAGACGAGGTCCCGATCTTCAAGAAGGAGGTCACCGTCGAGGAGGAGTTCTGGGTCCACGACCAGGCCTGACCTCGGGTGCCGGGCGGCATGGTGCGCGGTGACCGCGGTCGTCTGACACTCGTCACACCATCCCGTATAACTTGCTTAGACAGTTCGATAAAAAGTCTCGACGGTTCTGAGCGGTTCGTGAAAGGTCGAGTTCACGTCGTTTCACGGCGTGGAGTGGCGAATGCAACCGAACGTTCCTGCCTTTATATGGGGTTGCCTGGAGTACGACCGTGTGAGGTCACATCCATGAGCGCTTCCGTGCAGCCCTCCACCGACGCCGATCCCGAGGAGAAGGAAACCCGTCTGCTCGAATACCTTCGGGACCGTGCAGCCGACGGCGAACTCTACTTCAAAAGCAAGTTCATC
>JBDGTJ010000037.1:0-11908 GCA_042216925.1 Halobacteriaceae archaeon | reverse complement strand
CGTTCTCTCCCCGGTTTCCACTTCTCCACTGCCCCAGCGTCGGCTCCGATGGCGGCAAGCGACAGGTCTAACACCTCTTTGCCCCTCGCAGGCCGTGTGACGCTCGCGGGTGCGCTCACGACCGCCATCCTCCCCGTGTTGGCCATCGCCGCAGCCGGCGCGGTTCTCGGCACCGTCCGGGACGTGAGTGTCGACGCACTCGCCACCATCTCGTTGTACGTCCTCACCCCGGCACTGGTGTTCTACAGCCTCTCGACCACCCCGTTGTCGGGGGCCGCCGTCATCGGCGTCGCCGTCGGCGTCACCCTCTTCACCGTGGTCATGATCGGACTCGCACTCGCCGTCGCCCACGTCCTCGATGCCGACGTCGGCCTGCGGAACGCCGTGGCCTTGACGAGTGCGTTCCCGAACTCCGGGAACTACGGTATCCCGCTGGCCACCTTCGCGTTCGGGGCGATCGGCGCCAGTACGGCCGTGTTGTTCCTCGCCGCCCAGTCTGTGCTGGTCTACACGCTGGGGGTCGTCCTCGCCTCCCGTGGCGCCGGCACAAATCTCCGCCGGGCGGCCACCCAGGTGTTCCGCCTGCCGTTGTTGTACGCGGCGGCCGCCGCAGGCCTCGCTCGCGGCCTCGATATGGTGCCGACCGGCTCGGTGATGGACACCATCCAGTTGACCGGCGAGGCTGCAATCCCTGTGATGTTGCTGTTACTGGGCGTCCAACTCGTCCAAACACGGCACGGTCGCGCCGTCACCGGGATCGCACCCGCGGTTTTGCTCAAACTTCTGGTGGCCCCCGTGGTTGGTGCCCTCATCGCGCTCGCGGTCGGGTTCACCGACGCCACCGTCGGCCGCGTGTTCATCCTCGAAACGGCGATGCCGGCCGCCATCACGCCGCTGATGCTGGCCGTCGAGTTCGGGGGCGACGAGGAGGGGCTCTCGACCGCCGGATACGTCAGCTCCGCCATCCTGGTCACGACGCTGGCGTCGATGCTCACGCTCACCATCCTGGTGACGCTGCTCCAGTCGGGGACGATTCTCTAGCGGGTTCGGGGCGAGCCACCAACGTGGAAGGTTTAACCGGGCGGCGCAGTGACCCGAGGTATGGCCAGCCCTCCCGGCGATGCACCCGACCCCGACCGGTTCGCGGACTCGTTCTCGGTGTACGAGATCCGTCGGGACGGCAGCCAGATCCGATACGTGGGGGACCCGGTCGCACCCCGCGACGAGGTCGTCGAGACGGTGTGGCCAGCCTTCCGGGAGGCCGGGTACGAGGTCGAACTCCACTGGGAGGACGGCGAGTTCGTCCTGGTCGCCCACCCCACCCATCGTCGCGAGGGGATCCCCTGGGCGAACCTCGTCCTGTTGGTGGCGACGGTCGCGACCACCCTCTACGCGGGCGCGGGATGGTACTACGTCTCCCCGCTGTTCGTCGAGGGGTTCCCGTGGATCAATCCCGACATCGTCGACGCGTTACCATTCACCCTCGCCGTCCTGGGCGTGTTGGGCACCCACGAACTCGGCCACTACCTGGTCAGCCGCTACCACGACGTCGACGCGTCCCTTCCGTACTTCATCCCGATGCTGCCACCGTTCGGTACCATGGGCGCGGTCATCCGGATGCGGGGCCGGATCCCCGATCGTCGGGTCCTGTTCGACATCGGGGTGGCGGGTCCGTTGGCGGGACTGGTGGCGACCGTCGTCGTCACCGTCATCGGGCTCACGTTACCGCCGGTGACGGTGCCGGCCTGGGTACTCCAGGGCCCAAGCATCGTCATCGAGTTCGGGTACCCGCCGTTGCTCGTGATACTCGCCGACCTGGTCGGGGAACCACTGACCTACCAGAGTCCACGGACCGTGGTGAACCCCGTGGTGTTGGGTGGGTGGATCGGCATGTTCGTGACGTTCCTGAACCTGATCCCTGTCGGGCAGCTCGACGGTGGACACATCACCCGGGCGATCGTCGGCCCGGCCCAACGACGGTTGGCGATGGTCGTCCCCGTCGCGTTGTTCGGGTTGGCGGGGTACCTGTACTTCCTACGGGACATCGACCAGTCGGTCGGGATCTGGGTCCTATGGGGGATCCTCACCTACGTGGTGGCGACGGTCGGTCCGGCCGACCCGATCGTCGATGAGCCCCTCGACCACGCCCGCATCCTCCTCGGCGGGTTCACATTGTTGCTCGGGATCCTGTGTTTCACGCCGGTCCCGATCCGGATCGGTGGGTGACCCGGTTCACGAATCGGAACGGCCGTGGGTGTACCCTGTATCGGGGAGTGGTGTCCCGTCGATGGTGATCCCGTCAGCGACGAACTCGCCGACGACGCTGAGATCCGGGACGGCCTCACGGGCGGGTTCGACGGCGTCGTGGGGGACGGCCGCGACGAGTTCGAAGTCCTCGCCGAAGGTCAGTGCCTCGTTGATGACGTCGTCCTCGAGGACAGTGTGGAGAGCCGGTGTGACGGGGACGCGGTCGCTGTCGATGGCGACACCGCAGTCGCTTGCGGCACAGAGTTGGTGGACCGACCGGGCGAGGCCGTCGCTGGAGTCCATCATGGCCGTCGCGTAGTCGGCGAGGGCCACGCCGGCCTCGACACGGGGGGTGAATCGGAACAGGTCGTTGGCCTGCTCCGGGTCGGTCTCGAAGAAGCGGACGGCTGCGGCACTCCGTCCGAGGGAGCCGGTGACACACAACTTGTCGCCGGGTGTGGCGCCGGCGCGTGACACCGGGGCCGTGGTCTCGCCGATGGCGGTGGTGGCGACGGTGAACTCCTGATGGGTGTCGAGGTCGCCGCCGACGTAGGCTGCATCAACGGTCCCACACACCGCCGTCGCACCGTCGAGGAACGCCGACAACGTCGCCTCGTCGAAGGACGGGGCGGCGTAGACGGCGACGGCGGCGGTCGCGGTCGCACCCATCGCGGCGATGTCCGAGAGGGAGGCGCCGACGGCGCGCCATCCGGCGGTGTAGCGTGTCGTCCCCGGCGGGAAGTCCGTCGTCTCGTGGAGCATATCCGTGGTCACGACCAGGTCATCGATGATGGCCGCGTCGTCGCCGGTGCCGGGCACCGCCTCGGCGACGAGGGCGAGCGCCGCCTGTTCGTCCATGCCAACACGGGACGGGCGGGATGGCTTAAGCGAAGCGACCGCATGCGTGTCGGTGCCTTTACGCCGGGTGGCACTGACCCTTCAGGCGATGGACATCGACGTGCGAGGCGTCACCATCGGATTCGGTGGCGCCATCGCGGTGCTGGCCGCCCTGGTCTATGTCGTCGGGGTAGACGGCGTCCTCACAGCACTCGCCATGCTGGGCCCCGAAGAAGTCGGCTTGCTCGTGGTGACGACGGCAGCGTACCTCGTCGCCTGGTCGTTGGCGTTACGCACCGTCCTCTCGGCGTTGGACATCGAGGCGAGTGTCCAGGAGAGCGTGTTGCTGTTCGCGAGTGCGACGTTCGCGAACAACATCACGCCGTTCGGGCAGGCGGGCGGGGAACCGTTCTCGGCCCTCCTCGTCTCCCGGGCGACGGGATCGGAGTACGAGTCCGCACTGGCGTCGATGGCCAGCGTCGACACCATCAACTTCATCCCCTCGATCGCGTTGTCCCTCCTGGGACTGAGCTACTATCTCGCCGTGTTCGCCGTCGGCGACCGCCTGCTGTTCGTCGCCGCCGTCGTTGTCGCATTGGCCGTGGGCGTGCCCATCCTTGCCTACGGGCTCTGGCGGATCCGATCCCGGGTGCAAACGGTCGCGGTGCGGGCGATCCACCCCATCACCCGGTCGGTGGGCGAGCTCGTGCCGTACTGGACGGTGCCCGAACGCCCGCACATCCGGGAGCGGGTCCAGGGGTTCTTCCGGGCGATCGAACGCGTCGCTGAGAGTCGCACGACGCTGACCGAAGCCCTCGTCCTGTCGACGGCCGGGTGGATGGCGATGGCGGCCGCGTTGTTCGTCTCCCTGGGGGCGGTCGGGCACTCGGTCCCGGTCGCAGCCGCGTTGATCGCGGCGCCTGTCGGGGCGATCGCGAGTCTCACCCCGCTGCCCGGGGGTCTCGGCGGCGTGGAACTCGCCATCGTGATCATCATCGTCCCGATCACCCCGGTCTCACCCGAGGTCGCGGCGTCGGCCGCGCTCATCTACCGGGGCGCCACCTACTGGTTGCCCACGGTCGCCGGCGGCATCGCCACGGCGTGGCTGGAAGGCCGCGTCACTCGCTAACGACGAGTTTATACGGTGCCGTCGGGAACCAGATTCTATGGTAACCCACTACGACGTCCCGACCGACGCCCTCCTCACGGCACTCGCCGAGGAGCTCGCCGGTCGCGACGCGATCGATCCCCCGGAGTGGGCCGCCTACGCCAAGACGGGGGCCGGCCGGGAGATGCCCCCGGAACAGGACGACTTCTGGGAGCGGCGGTGTGCGAGCCTGTTGCGGAAACTCGCCATCGACGGCCCGGTCGGCATCGAACGGTTGTCCACGGAGTACGGCGATGTCAAACAGGGGTCGACGCGGTACCGCACCGCCAGCGAACACCGGACCGACGGGGCCGAGAGCTTCATCCGGGTCCCGATCCAGCAACTCGAGGCGGAGGGCCTCGTCGACACGGCCGGCGAGGAAGGCCGGGTCGTGACTCCCGACGGGCAGAGCCTCCTCGACACCGTGGCCGGTGAGGTGCTCGAGGACCTCGACCGACCGGATCTCGAGCGGTACGCCTGACGCGGCTCCGTCGCATCGGGGGATTGCCCGGGTCCCGGCGTAACGGTTTTCCCGAACCGACGACAATCACGGAGTAGATGAGCGACCCAAACGAGGAACGACTGGAGGAACTCCGAGAGCAGAAGCTCCAGGAACTCCAGGACCAACAGCAAGGACAGGCACAGGAACAGGCCCAGGCCCGGCAACAGGAGGCCGAAGCCCAGAAACAGGCGATGCTGCGGAAGTACCTCTCTGACGGCGCACGGAAGCGGTTGAACTCCGTGCGGATGAGCAAACCCGAGTTCGCCGAGCAGGCCGAACGCCAGATCCTCGCGTTGGCCCAGTCCGGTCGCCTGGGCGAACAGATCGACGAAGAGCAGATGAAACGGCTGCTCAAAGAGCTGAAACCCGACTCCCAGAGTTACGACATCCAGCGCCGGTAATGCGTTGTGCGCTGCTGTACAGCGGAGGGAAAGACTCGACGCTGGTGGCGTTACTGTTACGTGAGTTCTACGACCTCGAACTGGTGACCGCCCACTTCGGCCAGACCGAGGACTACCAGTACGCCGCCGAGACCGCGGAGGCGTTGGGCCTGCCCTTCGAAGACGTGGAACTGGACGCCGACATCGCCGCCGAGGCCGTCGAACGGATGGTCGCCGACGGCTACCCGCGGAACGGCATCCAACGCGTCCACCAACACGCCCTCGAAACCGTCGCCGCCCGGGACGTCGACGCCATCGCCGACGGGACGCGGCGGGACGACCGGGTCCCCACCGTCTCCCGCGCCCAGGCCCAGAGCCTCGAAGACCGGCACGACGTCGACTATCTCGCACCGTTGTGGGGGTTCGGTCGGCGGGCGGTCGACCGCCTGGTCGACGCGGAACTCGACGTCGTCGAAGGGCCCAGCGGGGAGATCGAACGCGCTGACTACGAGGCCGAACTCCGCGCGTTGCTCGCTGCCGAACACGGGGAGGAGGCGGTCGCCGAGGTGTTCCCCGACCACGATCAGACCCACGTCACGGGGCTGCGTGAATGACAGCGTCCCCCGCGTGAACGCCGGGGGTTTCCGACCGGGGGATGGGTTGCGGGGGCGGAGCAGACCGAACGACTTTTTCACCCGCCGGTCGCCGGACTCGTGGTGGTCCACGGGATCGGGTACGCCGTCATCGCCGCACTCATCTGGGGGTCGGAGCTGTACATCCTCAAACGCCGGTTCGCGGACCTCCCGGCTGCGGTGCTGACGGTGTGTATCAACGCCGCGGCACTGGCGTGGTACACGCCGGTCGCCATCCTGGTCCTCGACGTCGACGCAGTCCCCAGCCTCGGGGCGTTGGGTGTCGTCGGCATTGCCGCCAGTCTCACCGCGATCGGAGCGACGGCGATGGCCTTCGTCCTGTTCTTGTACGCGATCGCGGCCGGAGAGGTCTCCTACGTCGCGCCGATCAACAAGATCGCACCGGTGTTCGTCGTCCCGCTGGAGGTGGTGTTGCTCGGCGAGGAGCTCACACCACTGCAGCTCGCCGGGGTCGTGATCGCGACGCTTGCGGTGTACGTCGCCAACTACCGGCCCGGGACCGGCGGCCTGACATCGCCGTTCCGCCGGGCAGCGGTGTCCCGGCCGGCCCAGCTGGCGGTGGTGAGTGCCGGGGGGTTCGCTGCCGCCGACTTCTCACGACGCGTCGCCCTCCAGGAGGCGGCGGTGCCACCCCCAGCCTTCGTCCTGGTGATGCTGGCCGGGGTCCTGGTGGTGTTGGTGCCACGGGCCTACCAGACGTGGCGCCCGGTCGGTGACCGCCTCCCGGAACTCGTCGGGTTGGGAGCGCTGGTCGCGGTGGGCGAACACACCACGTCGATGGCGTTCTCGTTGGTGCCGGCGAGTGTCGCCTCGCCGGTGGTGAACACCCAGGCCATCGTCGCGGTCGTCCTCGGCGGGGTGTTGCTCGGCGAGCGATACTTCCGGATCCGGTTGATCGCGGCGGTACTGGCGGTCGTCGGCGTGGCCCTGATCGCCCTGTAAGGGGCGGGCCCGAGTCGGGGGTTTCAAGCGAGTTCGGGTCCGACGACGGGGTATGTACGACCGGTTGAAGGGGTTCAGCGATTTTTACCCGGGGGAGATGGCCTCGCGACGGGCCATCATCGACACCGTCGAGGAGGTCGCTGCTGGGTACGGATTCCGGGAGATCGCGACGCCAGCCCTCGAACGGGTCGAGTTGTACGTCGATAAGAGCGGCCCGGAGATCGTCGAGGAGCTGTACACCTTCACCGACAAGGGCGGGCGGGACGTCGCGCTCACCCCGGAGTTGACGCCGACGGTCGCTCGCATGGTCGTCGCCCACCAGCAGGCGTTGTCGAAACCGATCAAGTGGTACTCGACCCGCCCGTTCTGGCGGTACGAACAGGTCCAACAGGGTCGGTTCCGGGAGTTCTACCAGACCAACGTCGACATCTTCGGGAGTGCCGCCCCCACCGCCGATGCGGAGATCCTCGCGGTGACCGCTGATTTCATGCGGGACCTCGGGGTGCCGCCGACGGAGTTCGAGTTCAGGGTGTCCCACCGGGACATCCTCGGCGGGTTGCTCCGCGAGTTCGGGGACGACGTCGCGGTCCAGGCGGCGATTCGGACCGTTGACAAACGTGAGAAACTCGACCGGGACACCTACCTCGACCAGCTCGTCGACGCGGGACTGAGCGAGTCAGCGGCCATCGAGTTCGACGACGTGATCGCCGACACCGACCAAGCGGGGTTGGACGACGTCGTCGTCGCCGGCAACGAGACGGTGGCGGCCGCCGTCAAGAACCTGCGGGCGGTCCTGGATGCGGCCGCGGCCTTCGATGCCCGGGAGTACTGCACCGTCTCGTTGACGACCGCGCGGGGGTTCGACTACTACACGGGCGTGGTCTTCGAGTGCTTCGACACCAAGGACCGGGTGAGTCGCGCGATCTTCGGCGGTGGCCGTTACGACGACCTCATCGAGAGTTACGGCGGGCAACCCACGCCCGCCGTCGGTGTCGCCCCCGGCGTGATGAACTCGACGCTGCCCCTGTTGCTGGAGGCGGTCGGCGTCCTCCCCGAGGAGTCGATCACGACCGACTACTACGTCCTCCAGGTCGGGGAGACACGGCCCACCGCCGCCCGGATCGCCCGCGCCCTCCGGGACCGGGGCCACGTCGTCGAGACAGACGTCGCCGACCGCAACTTCACCGCCCAACTCGAGTACGCCGACAGCATCAACGCCGAGACCACCGTCATCGTCGGCGAACAGGACCTCGCGGATGGCGAGATCACGGTCAAGGACATGGCGTCCGGCGATCAGACCACCACCGCCGTCGAGGACTTCCCCGGCGAGCTCGATCGGCCGACCTACGCGGACTTCGCGTGACCGAGCGTTAAATCCCCGCCACCCCAAGCTACCCGCATGTACGACCACATCCTTGTGGCGACCGACGGGAGCCCGCCGGCGGCTGCAGCCGTCGACCGTGCGGTCAGACTCGCCGCCAGCGTCGATGCCGACCTCACGGCCGTCTCGGTCGTGGACACCCTTGCCTACGGCGTCGCCGACGTCCGATCGGGCGTCGCCGAGGACACCTTAGCGGAGGCCGCGGACACGACACTAGAGTCCGTCGTCGAGACCGCCGAGGCCGCCGACGTCCCGGTGTCGACACAGGTGTTACACGGCTCCCCGGCGGCGACGATCACGGACTTTGCCGGGGACAATGCCGTCGACCTGATCGTGGTCGGCACCCACGGCCGTCGCGGGGTCAGCCGCGTCCTCTTGGGCAGCGTCGCCGAACGGATCACCCGCATCGCGCAGTGTTCGGTCCTGGTCGTCCGCGAGACCGACGAGTAACGTGTACGCCTACCGCATCGCCTACGACGGACGGGAGTACCACGGCTACCAGCGACAGCCCGACGTTCCCACGGTCGAGGCCGACCTGTTCGGGGCCTTCGAGACCCTGGATGTCTGGGCCGGAGACAGGCCGCCGTCCTACGCCACGGCGGGCCGGACCGACGCCGGGGTCTCCGCACTCGCCCAGACGATCGGCGTCGATGCCCCCGACTGGCTGACCCCGGCCGCACTCAACGCCCGGTTGCCAGCCGACATCCGGGCCTGGGCCAGCGCCACCGTCGATCCCGGATTCCATGCGACTCGCGACGCCCACGACCGGACCTACCGGTACTACCTGTACGCGCCCTCCGCCGACCGCGACCGGGCCGCCACCGTCCTCGACCGGTTGAGCGGCACCCACGACGTCCACAATCTCACCCCGGCGACCGACCGAACGGAACGGTCCCTCACCGGGTCCGTCACCCGTGCAGGACCGTTCCTCGTCATCGACGTGACGGCCCCCGGATTCGTCCACGAACTCGTCCGCCGCATCGCGGGGTTGGTGCGACGGATCGCCACCGGAGCGGCAGACCCGGCCTTCGTCGAGGAGGTCCTCGGCCCAGAACCCATCGACGGTCCGGCCGGGATCGCCCCGGAACCGGGGACGGGCCTGGTGTTGACGGCGGTGACCTACCCCGACGTCGAGTTCGCCGTCGATCCCGCGGCCGCCACGGCGGCCCGGCAGGTGTTCAGCGACCGGGCGGCGACCGCGGCCACGAGTGAACGGGTCCTCGATGCGATCGCGACAGGGCTCCCCACTGGGCGAACGGAAAATCGCGAGACGTGACACCGAGTTGGCAACGCTTAACCGGTGGCGACCACTGCGTGCTGGCATGAGTTCGAGCTCCGTCCCGGAACGCGAGGACATCGACACCGAGTACCGATGGGACCTCGAGAGCGTCTACGAGACCACCGAGGAGTGGGAGGCCGCCTACGACGCCGTCGAAGCACGGTTAGACGACTTGCGGGCCTACGAGGGGGAGGCCACCCAGGACGGCGAGACGCTGCTGGCCGTCCTCGAGTTGCGGGACTCGATCATGCGAGAGGTCTCGATGGTGTCGGCCTACGCCCGCATGCGATCCGACGAGGACACGCGCAACCAGGAGTACCAGGCCTTACAGTCCAGAGCCGGGTCGCTGGCGGCCGACGCCCGGAGCGCGGCGAGTTTCATCGAACCCGCGATCCAGTCGCTGTCCCAGGATGACCTCGAGGCGATGATCGCGACCACCGACGGCCTCGAGAAGTACGACCAGTACCTCGACGACGTCTTCCGGATGAAACCCCACACGCGGTCCGCGGAGGTCGAGGAACTGCTCTCCGAGTTGGGGGAGGTCCTGGGGGCGCCCGGTGACATCTACTCGATGCTGACGAACGCGGACATGACCTACCCCACCGTCGAAGGCCCGGACGGGGAGGACATCGAGATCACGCAGTCGAACTTCACGACGCTGTTGAAGGAACCGGATCGGGCGTTCCGCCAGACCGTCCACGAGGCCTTCTACGAGGAGCTCGCCGAGGTGCGGAACACGGTGGGCGCGTCGTTGCGCAACGCCGTCAAGAAGGACGTGAAGGTCGCCCAGGCACGACACTACGACACCGCGCGGGCGGCGGCCCTCGACGACCCGAACGTCCCGGTCGAGGTGTACGACACCCTCGTGGAGACGGTGCGGGACAACCTCGATCGGTTACACCGCCACGCCGAACTCAAAGCCGAGGCACTCGACGTCGACCAACTCGAGATGTGGGACGTCTACATGCCGTTGGTCACCAGCGAGTCCCCGGACGTCGAGTACGAACAGGCGAGAGAGTACGTCGTCGATGCGGTCGCACCCCTGGGCGAGGAGTACCAGTCACAGGTCGCGGAGGGCCTCGAATCGCGGTGGGTCGACGTCTACGAGAACCGGGGGAAACGGTCGGGTGCGTACTCCTCGGGCACCTACGACACCCAGCCGTTCATCCTGATGAACTACCAGGACGACATCTCCTCGATGTACACCCTCGCCCACGAGCTCGGCCACTCCATGCACAGCGAACTCACAAGCGAGGCCCAGCCCTACGTCTACTCGAACTACGAGATCTTCGTCGCGGAGGTCGCCTCGACCGTCAACGAAACCCTGCTGACCCACCACCTCCTCGAGACCGTCGAGGACGAACGGTTCCGTCGCCACGTCCTCAACGAGTACCTCGAACGCATCCGGTCGACGCTGTATCGACAGACGATGTTCGCGGACTTCGAACACCAGATCCACACCATCGAGGAGGAGGGCGGCGCCCTGACCCCCGACGAGCTCGACGAACGGTACGGCGACCTCAAACGCGAGTTCTACGCGCCCGCGAACGTCGACGAGCACATCGAACGGGAGTGGATGCGCATCCCGCATTTCTACTACAACTACTACGTCTACCAGTACGCGACCGGGATCAGTGCCGCCGCCGCGATCGTCGACGACATCCTGGCGACGGGCGAGCCCGCGGCCGACCAATACCTCGAGTTCCTGCAGCGTGGATCTCGGGACTACCCCCTGGAGCTGTTACGCACCGCCGGCGTCGACATGGTGAGTGCCGACCCGATCGAGTCCGCCCTCGAGGTGTACGGGGACTACCTCGACGAGATGGCGGCCCTCCTCTGACCACCCGAATCCCGTCCTTTTCGAGAGGACACGAACCCGTCTTGGTGGTCCGCAACCCAAAGTGCCTTTTTGCTCCGGGTACTACCATGGTGGTAGATGTCCCGGAGTCCCTCGCTGCCGGATCGCCCAAACCTCGACCTCGACCCCGAGTCGTCCCCCGAGGAACGACTGGCTGCCCTCGAAGCCCACTTCGCTGACGTCCAACGGGTCAACGAGCAGCTCAATCAGCAACTCGAGGAGGTCCGGTCCCGTCGCGAGGAGCTCGAAAACGAGGCAGACCGACTTCAACGGGAGAACGAGACGCTGAAGACCGCATCGCTATACGTCGCCACCGTCGAGGACTTCACGGACGACGGCGTCGTCGTGAAACAACACGGGAACAACCAGGAGGTCCTCACCGAGGTCTCCGCCCGGTTACGCGACCAGTTGGAGCCCGGCGACCGCGTCGCCATCAACGACTCCTTTGCCATCCAGGAGGTCCTCGACACCGAGACCGATGCCCGAGCCCAGGCCATGGAGGTCGAGGAATCACCCGCGGTCGAGTTCGAAGACATCGGGGGCCTCGCCGACCAGCTCCAGGAGGTCCGCGAGACCGTCGAGGAACCGCTCGAACAACCCGAACGGTTCGCCGAGGTCGGCATCGAGCCGCCGAGTGGCGTGTTACTCCACGGACCCCCGGGGACGGGGAAGACGATGATGG
>JBDGTJ010000053.1:12253-14367 GCA_042216925.1 Halobacteriaceae archaeon | reverse complement strand
CACCTTCCTGGACCTCCCTGTTCGAGCATCCAGGCTTGAATAGGGTGTGTTTAGGGTTGATTCAGGGTGGCAATAGGGGGCCTGTCAGGGGGCCTGTCAGGGTCCTGAAACCGGCCTGAATTGACCCGGTGGGTTTTTGCGGGTACTTGGGCGGTCGCCAATTGGCGCGTTTGACCCGCCAATTGGCAGGTCCATTTATGTGCTCGTTGGCGACCCTCTTTCTCGAACTCGATTCGACCCTGAACGCGACGAGTCGTGTTCAGCATGGTCTCCCGGGTAGCCCACCTCCCTGTACCTCCCTGTGCGAGCATGAGGACCGATGTGACGGTCGATGGTGAAAACCCGACCGAGTCGGCAAAGAATCAAAGGGTCTCGTCGCGTCCCGGCCGGTTCAAGATCTCAAGCACCTTCTTGAAGTCGTCAGCCGGCCCCTGCTTGGTGCCGTCATCGTTTTATCTCACCCCGATTCGGGGGCGCCCGTGGTCGACATTTGGGTCCTCGACGCGGTCTTTCTTTGCCCGGATGGCTTTCTATCATGCTTCTTTCCTCATGCGCGATGGCCGTCAAGACGATCGCAATGTCTTGCCACACCGTATCGAGGCCATCAATACCGGAGAGACGCGTGCTGTAGGTGAATCACGGCTATTCCCCCGGCACCGGGCCACTCACGAACGCTTTTTTCGGACGCGACCCAGAGAGAGGAGCCGGCGTACCCCATTTTACCGCGGGAGATCGGGGAGGTGTTTGGGATGATTGATTACACGGAAACGAGGTGAACCAATACCAATTCCGAACGCTTGCGCGGTATCGAAGGAGCAATCACCGATGCCAGAAGACGTCGAATCGTTGGAGTGGTGTCCGTTATCCGGGGGTCAAATCCAACGGTCCCCCCGGGAGTCGCTATCCTCCCAACAGGAGTGGTCGTCTCTCTGCTGGCACGGGGTAGCCAGTTCATTGAACAGGAGACCGGGCGATGACGGGAGACGCCTTATCCAGATGTCCGGTCAAAGCAACCCTGGGAAGGGATCGATGATACAGTGACCTAACTCGTCGACATCGAGACCCGGACGATTCATTCATACCTCATCGAGGCAGGTGTTTCTGTCGAGTTGAAGGGAAGGTCGGAAAGGTTGACCCTGGCCCCGAAACCTTCTCCCCGGGCACAAACCGTTCTGGTGAACCGGACCGGGTCGGATGGCCAATACACGGTGTTATTCCTTCTTCACAGAGGGCTCTCCTTCAAACATCTCGGAGACGGCGGCCTGGACGACTTCTGGATTTTCCCGAACGGCTTCCGTCATTGCGTCCAGGACAGGGCCTTTCGACGAGGGGTCAGAGAAGAATTCCTTCATCGCTTCATTGAGGTCTTCGATGGATACGGAGGGCGTCGCGAGTTCTTCAGGGTCGAGAGTCATATCGGTCCCGCATTCGCCGCAGAACCGGACATCTGGCTCATTCACCCACCCACATCGAGGACACTCTTCGACCGAGGTTTCTGTCCGAGTTTCGCTGGTTGTGTCACCGTGTAACTCGGCGTAGGCGTCGTCTAGGTCCCGACCGCTGAGGTGAACGTATTTCGCAGGAACATCGCTGCCTTGGACCCAGCCAAACCATTCGCAGAGCCGGGCCTCGGTGAAATGATTGGCAAGATAGGAGGCCCGGGAGTGGCGGTAGTGATGCGGATTCGAGGGTTTGTCGACTTCCGCCGCGTTCATCGTCTTATCCAGGATTTTGTCTCGAATATATCGGTAGCCGAGTTGGTCATCGGGACTGCCCTGTTGAATTTTGCACCAGAGTGGTGCATCATCGTCCGGGTTGGGGTGGTCGTTCAGCCATCGGTTCACGTACGGGATTGAGCCGCGCAGTGGCAAGCGTCGGGACCCGGTTTTCCCGTCGATGACGACCTTCAATCCTTTGCTCCCCCGGTCTTCGATGTCGCCAACGGTGAGATCGATGAGTTCCCCAATCCGGGCGCCGGTTTCCCACAACACAGCGATGAACGCCTTGTCCCGATAGTTGTACGCCGCCTCAATCTGGGCCTCAACGTCTTCTTTGGTCAGCAAATCCTGGGGGAGCTTGCCCGAGTCATAATCGCCAGACGTAATCCAGTCCAC
>JBDGTJ010000053.1:0-12153 GCA_042216925.1 Halobacteriaceae archaeon | reverse complement strand
CCCCCGCACTTCCTGGGGCCGGTCCAACCCAAAGGGCCTATCACGTCTCGGGGCCGAGCCCGCAGTCTATGGTCGAGGACCGGGCAACCATCGTCGAGCGCGCCGCCGATGCGGGCGCCGCCGTCGCCCACGACGGATTCCGCACCGGGATCGCCGTCGAGACGAAAGGGGACAAGACCGACGTCGTCACCGAGGCAGACCGCGCCGCCCAGCGCCGCGTCATCGAAGTCATCCACGACGCGTACCCGGGCGATCCCATTGTCGGCGAGGAGGAAGACGAGGACAAACGCGTGCCTCCGACGGGGCCGGCATGGGTCATCGATCCGATCGACGGCACGAACAACTACGTTCGAGACGTCCCGATTTGGACGACCGCCGTCGCCGCCGTCGTCGACGGCGAAACCGTCGCCGCGGCCAACGTCCTCCCCGCCCTCGGCGACCGATACGTCACCGACGGCGAGTCGACGACGTTCAACGGTGACCAAACCACGGTCAGTGACCGCACCGACCCGGAGACGTTCCGGGTGACGCCCATGATCTGGTGGGGTCGAGATCGTCGCCAGGAGTACGCCGCCGCGTGCCGCGAGATCGTCCAACGGTTCGGCGACCTCGTCCGTCCGGTCTGTGCCCAGTACGTCCTCTCGATGGTCGCAGCTGGGCAACTTGATGGCGCCATCACCAACGTCGTGCCCAACGCGTGGGACACCGTCGGTGGCGTCGCAATGGTGCGGAACGCCGGCGGCGTGGTCACCGACCTCGCCGGCGACCCATGGACACCGGGCGCGACCGGGTTGGTCGCGTCGAACGGCCACGCACACGAGGAGCTCCAGGCTGCCGTCCGGGCCGTCACGGAGTGAGCGACGTGTGTCGGGACCGGAACCCTGAAGCCAACGCTCCCACCCTGTTCCGTCCATGAGCACGGACGCAGCACCCGAGCGTGGGTCGGGTCCGTTCCAGAACATCGATCCCGTCCGCGCCTGGGTCGGGGCGTTCGTCGGCGGTGTCGCGGCCCTCGCGATCGGGTCGATCCTGTTCACTGAACAGGTGTACGCTGGGTTCATCTGGCATTACTTCTGGGGGCCGGTGTACGCCGATGCCCACAGCGCGGCGTGTGTGGTCTGGGACGGCGGCGCCCAGACGCTCTACGGGAGTGCCTCGGCGTGCCGGGGACTCGGCGGCATCGTCGCCGAACCCGGCTACACGCTGGTCTCCGAGGTCGGGTACATGGTCGTGTTGTTGTTCATGATTGCAGGGGTTATCCTCCTGCTCCGCGGCCTGGCCGTGGGCGAGGAACGCCGCTTCTTCTATGCGTTGCTACCGTTCATCTTCCTGGGCGGCGCGTTACGCGTCGTTGAGGACGCAAGCGATGCGGTCCCGACCGGGATCGACCCGTTGCTCACCTACCCGCTGAACACGTTGTTGATCAGTCCCATCATCTACTTCACCCTGTTCGCGATCACGTTGGCAGCGTTACTGGGTAGCGTCACCCTGGCTCGCCGGGGGCTCGCCGACGACTACGCACGCCCGCTGTTCGGCATCGGGACGGTGTTGCTCGCCGTCACGCTGGTGTACCTCGTGGTGCGGTCGGTCACGACCACTTACGTGGAGTTCCACCCGATCATCTTCATCGTGGTGGTCGTGGGGGCGACGGCTGCAGCGGCACTGACCTGGGCGATCGCGACCCGGTACGTGCCCGAACTCCGGTCGGGCACCGGGTTCATCGGTACGGTCGTGATCTGGGGTCACAGCATCGACGGGACCGCCAACGTCGTCGGCCTCGACTGGGGAGCAGAACTGGGGTTGGCGGCCGACCTCGTGCCCAAACACCCGGTGAACCGCTTCGTGATCGACGTCACCCAGGCCATCGTCCCGCCATCGGTGGTTGATGTGATCGGGGATGCGTGGCCGTTCCTCCTCCTGAAACTCGTGGTCGCAACGGGGGCGGTCTGGTTGTTCAACGAGGACATGGTCGAGGACAGTCCCCGGTCGACGCTGTTGTTGCTCGTCGCGATTCTCGCCGTGGGGCTCGGCCCCGGGACCAGAGATCTGCTCCGGGCGACCTTCGGCGTCTGAGCCGGCTCAGGGGTACGGGTGATACCCCCGGTCGAGGCGGGGTCGGTACCCCAGTTCGCGGGGAACGCTCCGGGCACGGTCCCCGAAGTAGGGGGCCTCGACGAACAGGGGCTGGGCGGCCGGCACCAGGACCCGCACGGCCTCGAAGCCGATGTCGGCGACATCCCGTGGCGTGAGTCGCGTGGCGTACGGGGTGAGGTCGACGTCGGTCACACGGGACACGACCGACTCGAGTTCCGCCTCGCCCGAGGGCACCGTTGCTGGCCCGATGTCAGTGGCGGGCACCGTGGTGTCGACGTCGAAGTAGTCGATGACCTCGTGGGGGTTCTCGGCGTACCGGGCGACGCCGGTGCCGGCCTCTGCCGCGTCCTCGGGGCCCAGGGCCCGGAGCTCCATCCAGTTCTGGAGGGCCTCCCCGAACGCGTCGGCCGCCGCCGCAGGTGCGTCGAGGCTGGCCGCCGAGCCGGCGGCGAACCGCGGCCACTCCTCCCTGGTGACCATGGCGGCGACGACCGGGACGTCGATGTCCTGGGTGACCACGACGAGGGTCGCGTCGAGGCCCTCGGCGGCGGCGCGGCGACGGACCGCCCCAACGGTCTCGTCTGCGACCCTGAGCCCGACGGGGTCGTACGTGGAGTACCACGAGAGCATGGTGGCGTCGCGTTCGATCACCTCGTACAGGCCCGAAAGCACCGCCTCGACGGTCGAGTTCCCGAGGCCGAGCCCGGTCGTGATCGACGGTCCGATGTCCTCGTCGGGCGGCGGGAACACCGCATCGGCTGCCGGCACGTGGGCGGGAGACCGCTCGGTGAGGTCGGTGGCCGGCAGCCACTGAATCGCTCGGGTGTCCGGCACCGAGAGCGTCGATTCCGGGCGGACGAATCGGTCGGGGGCGACCGGGTTGGTGACCGCGGTCGCGGGGGCCTCCCGGAAGCTGTCGGTCCGGTAGACGCCGGCGCTGTACCGTTCCAGGGCTTCGCCGACGGCTTTGACGTAGGCGGCGTCCCAGTCCGGGGCGACGCCGGCGGCGTGTTCCGTGACACTCACGTCGCTGAAGGCGTCGGTGTCGGCCAGTTGCGCCAGGTAGTATGGCGCCGGGTAGGACTCGCGTTCGCCAACCATGGCCACGATGCCGAGCCGGTCGTCAACGGCGCGTTCGGCAGCCTCGACCGTGTCGGCCAACGGGACCGAGCGGTGAGACAGTGTCAGGCCATGATCCGGGGAGGTGGCACAGACCGGACAGGTCGGGACCGGGAGGAGTTCCCGTCGTGTGTGGGGGATCTCGACGACGGTGCCGACCACGTCGCTCCCTCCGAGATGGGTGGTTGCGAGGTGGCCGGCGACGGCGCCGGCGAATCGGGCATCCGCCCGGGAGGGGTCCTTGGCGGTCGGGGTCGGGTCGATGGCGGCGATCCGCGTGTCCAGGCAGGCATAACACGGGCCCGTCCCTCCGAAGGCGGTGACACTCGCCGTGGTGACGCCGTGGCCGCCGAGGCCACCGATTTCGACGGCGAGCCACGGCACCCTCGCCTCGGTGGCGATGCGGTTTGCCTCACGGAAGCCAGCGCTGCCGCTGACGCCGACGACCACGCCGAGGGCGGCGTCGCCGAGTCCGTCGATACCGGGCGAGTGAATACTCGCTGATCCGTCGGCGAGTGCCGCTTCGACGGCCTCACGCGGCGGGCCGTCGCCGACGAGGGCGACGGTGGGGTCGCTCATACTGGAGTGAGCGACGACCACCGAGAAAAAGTGCGGTGGTTAGGAGGCGAGGGTGCTCTGGGCCACACTGACCAGCTCTTCGGGATCGGCCGTTCGCAGGCGGTCGTCGGCGAGTTGGAGCCGGAGGCGGGGGCGGCCGACGTCGATGGGGACCTTCTCGGTCTCGATGAGGCCGCGTTCCTCGAGGTCGGTCTTGGTGCGGGAGAACGTCGCTTTGCTGGCGACGCCGACGTCCTCGCCCCACTTGCTGATGTCATAGAGGAGGACCCCGTTGCGGGCGGCGGCGAGGAGACTGACGGTCACCTCGTCGAGATCGTCGCCGTCGCCGCGGGCGGTCTCCATGGAGGCGAGCATCTCGTCGAAGTCCTCCTCGACTGCCTCCCCCACGTTGGCGGCGAGGGACTCCCGCACCTGGGAAAACGCCGGGGACCGGGAGGAGAACGACTCCGCCGCGTCCCAGGCAGTGACCGTCGCGTCGTGGACGGGGGTGACGACGTCGGCGTCGGTGGCAGCGATGCCCGCGACGGTGTCGCCGGCGGTCACCAACGCGATGGTGCGGTCGGCCGTGACCAGGAACTGGGTCCGGGGCAGGTCGGCGGCGGTTCGCATCGCCAGGATGTCGGTGTCGACGAGGTCTGCGGCGGCACTGGCGATAAGGAAATCCTCCATCACCGACCGGAGCTCGCCGCGGTCGGCGAGGAGTCGGAGCTGGGCCGGAGCCTCGGTTGATTCGGCCGTTTCGATCAGGTCTTCGATGGTCTGTTCGCCGGGGTTGACGGCGTAGACGGGACCGGTAGCGTCCGCGAGCACGCGGCCGGCGACAGTCTGCAGGTCGGTACCGAGTAAATTCGAGGTCATCCCTGTGTGGGTATAACGTCAGACATGGTATTTAATTTTGCCGCACCACTCTGAGAGGAACGTCAGGGATCGTGTTCGACACGGAGGGTGTCGAGGAGGTCCTCGGGCCAGGCAAACGAACCGTCGTAGATCACGGGGGCATCGGTCCGGTCGAGCAACGCGGTGACGCCGTCGAAGTCCAGGGTCCTCGTGGCCGATCCTCCGCGGAACCGCGTGCTGTCGACGCCCGGGAGGGGGACGGTGACCGCGTCGCCGACGATGCCGTCCGCGAAGGTCTCACAGGTGACGTCGTACCCCGTGTCGGTCGGGTCGATGACGTACCGGACGGGGTCGACCGCCCTCGTCAGGCGGTGGGTACCGTCGCCGACGACGCCGTAGTCCATCCCCATCATCACGCGGCGTCTGGCGAGGCCGACGGTTCGTTCGAGGGAGAACCCGCGCGTGACGAGGCGGGCGAATGCCGAGCCCACGGTCTCTGCCTGGCCGTCGAGGACGCCGCGGTAGGTCACGGCCGCGGCCGTCGCGCCACCGTCGACCAGGGCGGCGCCCTCGTGGTAGGAGCCACACGCGTTCAGGAACACCGTTCGGGGGCCCACGTCGTGGATGGCGGTCGAGGGAAGGGTGCCGTCCGTACACACCAGGCCGTCGGGTTCACAATGCCCCATGAAGTGGAGGAGGTCGACGTCTGCGGTCAAGGCCATCTCGAGTTCGGTGCAGGTCAGCTCGCGGCGGCGATCGAGGTCAACCGGGACCGCCGATCGGTTGCGGTAGGTGTCCGTGACCGCGTCCTCCTCGCCGACCATTGCCGGGTCGTTCAACACCAACAGGACCTCCAGAGGTGGGTCCGTGCTCGGTGTCGGGGTGCCGACGCGGGCGGCGATGTGGGTGGGAAGGCGGAAGGCGTCGACCGGGACGTCGTCGGCGACCCAGGCGTGGGCTGCGGCGGGCTGTAACGACGGTTCGACGAGGTCCACGGTCGGGGTTGGTCGGGGGCTGCGGTAGAAGTCATCGAGCGATCGTTCCATCAGCGTCTGGGGAGCCAGCGGTTCGGCCGTCGGTGCGTAGACGTGGGCTAACCGGTCGAGGACGGTCGGAATGGCCGTGATGGCGTCGGGGGTCGGGGCGAGGTAGGCAGCGAGGTGCCACGGCGGGGTCTCCGCGAGGACGGCCGCGATATCGACGTCGCGGTAGGTACTGAGACGGTCGATGGGGGCGGCTGTTCGAAGCGAGGCCACGTCGAGACCAGGGACGGGCGGTGAGTCAGCCGACCGGAGGCGACAATCGAGGTGGAACACCGTCTCTAACAGGGTCGGGGCGACCTCGGCGATCGGGGCCAACGGGATGGTCGTGTGCTGTCCCTCGAGTACCGGGTCGGCACCAGCGGCAGTCTCGACGCTGGCGCCGAGATAGTAGGCGAGTGGGGCTACCTTGGCGACCGTCTCGATGGTCAGGGGCACCGTGATGTGGGCGGCGGTGTCGGGGGCGACGGCCCTGACGGTGTCTGGGACTGTCGTGTCCTCGGCGAGTTCGACCCGGGGAGGCAGCGACCGGAACGCCGGGTGGGACCGTCCGGGACCCTCGAGGAGGTGTGCGCTGGCGGCGTACGTGACGGCGGTGGCGGCGCCGTCCGGGGTAGGCGGGACGGCGATCGTCGGGCGGGGAGCGGTCGGGGCGGTCACCCGGACTCGGGTGGCGGACTCGAAGGCGAGGTCCACACCGGTGGCAGTCGGGGTGATTGTCGCGGGGGCGTCGAATCCGACCACCAGCTCCGGGTCGGTTCCCACGGTGATCCGGGTACCGCCGCGGGGAACGGTGACGGTGTCGTCGACGGTTGTCGACGGGGCGTCGATGGGGTGGACGGTGAGGAGATCCTCGGCAGTAATCTGGAGGGTCGTTGTCGAGACGACGTCGCCGACCGTGGTTGTCACCGTGGGATCGTCGTCGGTGGCGTCCTCCACGGCCAGTCGGTCCCCGCCGTCCACGCACCCACTCACGTGTAGGCGAACCGCAGCCACTCCCATAGTTCTGTCGTGGGGTATGGGTACGTTTTTGGAGTGGCGCGGGCTCCACGGAGACATGGACTTCGAGGAGGTGGCAGCGGTCGACCCCGAGGCGGCGGCGGCGCTGCGAGGCGAACGCGATCGTCAGAACGAGACGTTATCGATGATCGCCAGTGAGAACCACGTCAGCGAGGCGGTCATGGCTGCGCAGGGCAGTCCGCTGACCAACAAGTACGCCGAAGGCTACCCGGGTGCCCGCTACTACGGTGGGTGTACCTACGCCGACGACCTCGAGGAACTCGCGATCGAGCGCGCCAAGGCGTTGTGGGGAGCCGACCACGTCAACGTCCAACCGCACAGCGGCACGCAGGCCAATATGGCGGTGTACTTCGCGACCCTGGACCCCGGTGACACGATCTTGTCGTTGGCCTTAGAGGACGGCGGCCACCTCAGTCACGGCCACCACGTCAACTTCACCGGCCAGTTGTACGAGGTCGAACGGTACGCGGTCGACCCCGAGACGGGGCGCATCGACTACGAGGGGATGGCCGAGACGGCCAGGGCCGTCGACCCGGACATCATCGTCTCCGGGTACAGTGCCTACCCGCGGACGGTGGACTGGGAGCGGTTCCAGGCCGTCGCAGACGAGGTCGGGGCCTACCATCTGGCCGATATCGCCCACATCACGGGGTTGGTCGCGGCGGGCGAACACCCGTCACCGGTCGGCGTTGCGGACTTCGTGACCGGGTCGACCCACAAGACGATCCGGGCGGGGCGCGGTGGCATCGTCATGTGTGAGCAGGAGTACGCCGACGATCTAGATTCGGCGGTGTTCCCGGGGATGCAGGGCGGACCGTTGATGCACAACATCGCGGGGAAGGCCGTGGGGTTCGGAGAGGCCCTCGACCCTGCCTTCGAGGCATACGCGTCCCAGGTCGTCGCGAACGCCGAGGCCTTGGCGGCGACGTTACAGGACCGGGGGTTGACGCTGTCATCGGGGGGCACCGACACGCACCTGGTGCTGGCGGACCTGCGGGAGTCCCATCCGGATGTGTCCGGGGGTGACGCCGAGGACGCGTTGGCCGAGTGTGATATCGTGTTGAACGCAAACACCGTCCCGGACGAGACGCGGACCCCCTTCGATCCCTCGGGCATCCGCGTCGGGACGCCGGCGCTGACGACACGGGGGTTCGAGGAGGCGGAGTTCGAACGCGTCGGGCATCTCATCGTGGACGTCCTCGACGACCTCGGGGAGGATGGATCGTTGAGTTCCTCCGTGCGGACCCGGGTATCCGAGGCGGTGGCCGACCTGTGTGGGTCCCATCCGCTCTACGACTGAGCGGCGACCGTGACCTCGAGGGTGAGCGGTCCCGCGATGGTTGCGGTGGCGGTGTCGCCGTCGGTCGGGGGGACCGTGAGGTCGGGAGTGGCGTCGTCACCGAGCAGTGACCGGTCGTCTCGGTCGACGAAGGTGATGGCGGCGGTATCTGCGTCGGTCTCGGCCTCGACGACGTAGGTGTCGACTGCAGCCGTCACCTCGATGGGGATCTGCCAGATGCGGTCGGCGCCCGCGGGGACCGTGGCGGTGACCTCGTGGAGGCGGTCGATAGCCGTGGGGCTGGCACACGGCGGGGTGGTGAACCGACATCGGGGGGTCTGGACGTGTCGGACCGTGACGGTCGCGGACCCGGTCGCGGGTCCGGTCGACGCCAGTGTGACTGTCAGGGCGGGTGAGTCCTCGCGGACCCGGTCGGCCACCCAGCTGGGGGTCACACCCGCGATGCAGCCGGTGGCGAGGGTTGCGGACGCCATAGCCCCGGACCGGAGGAGGGTCCGTCGCTGCATACCTGGGATGACGGAGCGGACGGTGAAAGGTCATCGGACGGCTGAAATGTGGGTTTCACCGAACGCTCACTCGGACCGACTCGTGACGATGGCCGGCCACAGCCCGAGGTCGGCGGTGGCATGGACCTCGATGGGTGGTCCAGGTGACCCATCGAAAGCCGCGGTGATCTGGCGCGACACGCGGGGGAAGCGGTGGGTGTGGGAGAGCCGGTCCTCGTCGGTCGGGCTCCGAGGAGGAGGGTTGCCGCCGCTCGGGTGATCGGCCACCGGTGGGGGACCGACCCGTCGACCGCGCGGGGATTGCCTCGAGAAGGGGCCCGAGGCAACGACCCTGCCAGCCCGGACGCTGTACCATCCTCTGGTGCACTTCAGTACAGCGGTCTCGACGGCTGAGAAGGACACGCGCGGTCAGGCCAGCGCGTCGAGGGCGGTCCGCGCCCGTTCGATATCTTCTGGGTCCCCGGAGCGAGCGTAGGCAACGAGAGCCCGGGTGGCGACGACCAACCGTTCGGCATCCTGTGACGGGACAGCGCCCTCGAGTGCGGTGATTCGACGATGGTGATCCCGTACCCGCCCCCGGACACGGTCGAGGGCCGGTGGCTGGTCGGCGTCGCGGGCGCCGAGCCAGTCGTTGACGTCGTCGAGGTAGGCCTCCACAGCGGCGGCGACCGCCAGCCCGCGCGGGGTTCGAAGGGATTTCGGGACGTCGGCGGGCGGCAGTCGGTCCCCGTCGGGGACCGCCTCCAGGAGGGTCAGGAAGTAGTACTCCGCCTCCTCGTCGATGTCGAGGGTGCGGTGGAGATGGCGGCCGACTTCGCGGAGTTCGTAGGCAGCCAACACCTTGTCCTCGAGCGGACCCAACGATCCAGCATCGATAAAGCCCCGAGTCCGGACGTAGTCCCCGGCGGCGTCGGCAGCAGCGGCGGCCGCCTCGCGGAGGTCGCCAGCTGTGGCGCGGTCCTTCGCGGCGGTCACGTCCAGCGTGGCGGGGCCGTCGGTATGGAGGGCACGGTCGGCGACGCCGACGCTCCGGAGGCTGCCACACGCGGGACACGCGACCTCCCCGGTCTCGAAGTACGACCAGCGCGTGTCACAGGCTTGGCAACGACGTTCCCCGCGAATCTCCATACACACCGTATCGACTACGGAGGAAAGAAGGCTGTGGCATCATCACCAAGCCGAAGGCTTAATCGCGAGAATCACTTGTGACGAGGTATGGTGGAGTGCCGGTACTGTGGGGAGGTATTCGACGACGAGGACGGGTACCTGGACCACCTCGCGGCGACCCACGACGGCGAGCTGTCGACGATCGACCGTCGACGCGTCGCCGATCGTGACACTGCGACGCGGTCGGTTCCGATCAGTGCCACCGGGGCCGGGGTCGCGATCGGGATCGCGATCTTCGCCGGCGTGGTCATCTGGGGGATCTTCGCGCTCGGCATGGGTGGTGGCAGCGCCGCGACCGCCGGAGATGTCGCGGTCACCCCCACGGATCTGTGGGGTGTCCACAAACATGGGACGATCAACATGACCGTGCTTGGCGACCAGGTTGATTTCTCGGCCGATCGGTACCAGCTCCAGGCCGACGCCTTCCACTTCGAGGACAGGAACGGCGATCGATGGCACGTCCACGCCAGGGAGGTCACCCTCGAGTACGCGATGGCGACGTTAGGCATCGAGGTGAACGGGTCGGCGGTGACCTTCGATGGGAGGACCTACCGGGATGGGAGTCCGAGCTACACCGTCGAGATCCTGGTCGACGGTGAATCGGTCACGCCGGCGACCTACCGGTTACAGGAGGGCGACCACGTCCGCATCGTCGTGCGGAAACAATCGAAATAACCGGGCTGCAGGACCACAACCGTTTTATCGGTGTTCCCGGTAGGCAAGAGTGCTATGTCACGGAGTTCCCAGGCTCCTGGTCGAGAAATTCTCCGGTGAGCCTACCGTCGACGTCGCTGGCACCGCGGTCTCTGTATCGTTCGGCGATGACCGCGTGGTACTGAGTCGCGAGCAAGCCCGACAGCTGCGGGACGCCCTCGACGATGCGGTGAGCACCCGCCGGTCGTTCACGCATACGGCCTGTCACCATCGGGAGGACGGGTCCTACGTCGTGGAGCGGCGCGGGGCGGATTCCGCCGGTCATCGGAAAGTGTTCGATTCGGTCGAGGCACTCACCCGGCTCCTCGGACGGATGCCCGAGGAGTTCACCGCCGACGATCTGACCCGGTCGGGGTTGACCGACGGGCGACGCCATCTCGTGTTGTGGCACCTCGTCGAGCACCCGGCCTTCGACTGTCGGTTGGTGTCCCGCCAACCGTTGACCGCGCGGCGTGGCGACGGTGACCCCGTCGTGGACATGGGTCGGCTCCCCGCGGACTGAGCAGGGACCCTCACTTATTGGGGCGGGCGGTCACGACCAAGACATGTCGTCTCGACCGAGTACGTTCTCCATCGTCGCGCGGGACCCTGACCGGGATGCGGTCGGGGTCGCCGTCCAGTCGAAGTTCCCCAGCGTGGGTGCCGTGGTCCCGTTCGCGGCGGCGGACGCCGGTGCGATCGCCACACAGAGTTTCGCGAACGTCGCGTACGGACCCGACGGGTTGGCGTTGTTACGGCAGGGCCACGACGCCGAGACGGTGATCGAGGAGTTGACCGCAGACGATCCCGATGCTCCCGACCGCCAGGTCGGTGTCGTCGGTCAGGACGGTTCCGTGGCGGCCTACACGGGGGAAGGCTGTGTCTCGGTGGCCTGCGACCAGCAAGGCGAGCAGTACACAGTGCAGGGCAACATCCTGGAGAATGAGGCGACCTTGGAGGCGATGGCGACCGCCTTCGAAGAGAGTGCTGAAGGGCTGCCCGAGCGGTTGTTGGCAGCGTTACACGCCGGCAACGAGGCGGGTGGTGACAGTCGCGGGGAGCAGTCCGCGGCGCTGTACGTCGCCCGGCCCGACGGCGGGTACGATGGCAAGAACGACCGGTGGATCGACGTCCGGGTCGACGATCACGAGAGGCCCATCGATGAACTCGAACGCGTGTTCAAGGTCTACGACGTGACGCTCCTCGAACGGGAACCACCGGCCGACCCCCAGACGTTGACGGGTCCGGACGCCGAGGAGGTGTTGGCGACCCTTGCCGATCTGGGGTACTACGACGGCCGCCCGAAGGCGGAACTCGACGCCGATGGCCGTGCGGCCCTCGAAGAGTTCCGTGGGGTGAACAACTTCGAGAACCACGACCTCGATGCGCTGGAGGACGCCCTCGCTGCCGGGTGGCAGGCGGCGACGGGGACCGGTCAGGAACGGATGGTGGACGCCGTCTGGCACGGGCTCTCGCGACTGGACCGCAAGTGAGTAAAAGACCCCAGTGCAGGCCCCGACTATGCGGAGTGAATCCGAGGTCCGGGAGCAATACGAGTTCCTCGTCGACCAGTTGGAGGACGAGGAGATGCGCCACGAGGGAGTCCGCGAGTTGTTCACCCACTATCGACGGGCGCTCGGCTGGGTGCTCGAAGAGGAGTACATGTGACTCGGACTGTGGTGTTGTTCCCGGGGGATGGGTGGGGTGGAAGCAAAGCTTAAGTCGTCGGCGTTGTTTCCCTCAGGTGGCGCTTCGCTTGGAGGGCCGAAGCGTCAGCGGGGACCAATTCAGGGCGGCA
>JBDGTJ010000001.1:0-15302 GCA_042216925.1 Halobacteriaceae archaeon | reverse complement strand
CTGGGGGCCGAGTATTCGGAATAATCGGGCGTGTAGACGAACCCTTTGGTCGTGAAGTTCAACTTCCCACCGTCCAGGTAGTCCCGGGTCTCCGCGTCGACGGCGGTGGCGTTCGCCAGTGTCACCGTCTGGTTGGCGGTCGTCTCGAGTTTCCCCACGGCCGGTGGCGGGTTCACGGCCGCGATCCGGGACGGGTAATCGGTTCCGAGTGTCACGGTCACCGGATACCCCTCGCCGGTCGCCGCCCCCCGAAGGATGGCGTTGCGCAACTCCATCAACTGGGTGCGCACCCGATCGCTGTGGTCGGCCTCGATCCCCGCGTTCTGGGCCGGGACGACCTGGGCCTGGTAGATCGCCAGGAACACGACCAGGAACCCGAACAGTAAGACTGCCCCCACCTGGATCGACTGTCCGCGTTCGTCGTTCAGCAGTCCCACGGTTGCCACTCGGTTGTCTCGGGGGACCTAAGAAGCTTTCCGGGTCAGGCGTCGTCGTCCTCGACGACTTCCGGGTCGGCCAAGGCGTCCTGGAGGCTGAACAGGCCATCCACCCACGCCTCGACCAGCCCCGATTCGAGGTCCTCGGCGACCTCGACGGCCAACTCTTCACCGTCGATCACGCGTGTGCCGGCACACGCCGCCAGCCACAACGCCCGGTCTAAGTCCTCGTCGGCGTCGGCGGTTGCCTCCGCCTCCGCAGCGGCATCGATGTAGCCGGGGGCGTCGGCCTCGTCGGCGGCGCCATCGTCGACGTACTGGTCGGCCGCATAGAAGACGACGACGAGTTTCGTCTGGAGGTCGTCGACGAGCATCGCGGTGTCCTCGTCCTCGATCCCGGGGTCTGCGAGGACCACCTGACTGATGTCGTCGAGCTCCTCGTGGGCGGTCTCGTCGTCGAGGTCCCCGGCATCGTAGGCCTTCAACACCTTCGCGACCGCGATCGCGACGTCGTCCTGGAGGTTCCAGAGCAGTCGCCGGGAGTCCTCCTCCTCGAGGTCGAGGTCCTCCTCTCGGAGGCGGGCGAGCCAGTTCTCCCAGCGTTCCTCCGAGTAGAACTCCTCCTCAGGTGCGCTCATGATGGGGAGACGGGTGGCTGCTCCCAAAGGCCTTTCTACCCGAGGTCATCCAGCGTCGCCTGGGTATCGATCCCGTAGACGACCTGTGGCGTCTCGACGTGGGCGGTCCGGACCGCCTCCTTGTACCCGGCCTCCCGGAGCCATTCCACGCGGCGTGGCACCGTCTTGGGGCCCAGGACCGCGCCCGGACGGTCCGGGTCGTCGACGAAGTCGGTCTCCATGAGGAACGGGTCACCGCGGTCGGCGGCGCGTTCCAACCGGTCCCGCTCGCTCATCACGCTCGGGGTCACCCCGTCGAGGGCGCCGGCGGCGTAGTGTTTGACCACGCGTTCGGGCGGCAGTCCCGCCTCCCTCGCCCGGTCGGCGACGGCCGTGAGGTCCTCGGTCGCCTCGGTGTGCAACTGCACCGCACAGTCCAACTCGGCGCCACACTCGAGGGCGTGGTCTAACACCCGGTTCGAGGCCGCCCACACCGCCTCGGTCACGTCGTAGTGGGGACGCCCCGATTTCAGCGCGAGCGCGTCGCCGGCGGCGACGTACTCGGCGGCGACGTCCAGTCCCGCGGTCATCAGCGCCGCGGCCTCGGCGGGGGTGTACCCCCGGTCGTCGACCAACCGCGAGATCAGGGTCGGGTGCACGCCCAGGACCGGCCACGCCCGCCCCGGCAACCGCTCGGAGGCCGCCGCCGCGGTCGCGACCGTGGCATCGAACACCGGTGTGAAGTCCGCGCCCGTCTCGACCTCGATCCCGTGGTGCCAGGACGGTTTGTTCACCACCAACAGGTGAGTGCCCCCGACCCGGACGAAGTCATCGACCGCGTCGAGGCCGCGACCGTGTTCGGGGTCGAGGTGGAGGTGGTTGTCCAACACCGGGCACTCGGCCATACCGGGTCGTGGCCCCCGGGCCTGAAAGCCGGTGCGGTCCCGGACGCCACCGTTAACCCCCGGCGCCGCAACCAGCGGGTATGCCAGCCCAGTCACTGGCGACCGGGCAACGGTCGCTCAAGGACCCCAGCAAGACCTACCCGTTGACCCCGCCGCTGACGACGGGGACCCCCGGGACCGAGGACCCCACCCCGGTCGAGGTCACCTACGACTACGACGCCGTCGACACCACCCTGTTCGAGGCGCCACTCCGCCCCGGGCTCGACCGGTGGGCGCCCCTGCTCCCGCCGTTGGCCGGGCCCGGCCTCGCTGCCGGGGACACACCGCTCGTCGAGAGTCGACGCCTCGGTGACTGGGTCGGCATCGACGAACCGGTGTACGTCAAAGACGAGAGTCGGAACCCGACCTGGAGCCAGAAAGACCGATTGGCCCGGTGTACCGTCGCCGACGCCGTCGCCCGCGACGCCCCGGGCCTCGTCGTCTCCTCCTCGGGCAACCACGGCGCGGCCACCGCCGCCCACGCGGCTCGCGCCGACCGCCCGTGTGTCGTGCTGACCGCCCCGGAGACGCCCGGAGCCGTACTGGCGTTCATCGAACGGTATGCCACCGCCGTCATCGCCGTCCCGGACTGGGAGGTTCGCCGCGCCGCCGTCGACGCCATCGCCACGGACTGGGGGTACGTCGCCGCCAGCACCCGCACCGCCCCACACACCGGCCACCCGTACGGGCCCGAGGGGTACAAACCGATCGCCTACGAACTCTACGCCCAACTCGGTACCGTCCCCGGGACGGTCGCCATCCCCACGTCGTTCGCCGAGATCCTGTTCGGCGTCTGGAAGGGGTTCACGGAACTCGAGGCCCTCGATGTCACGGACGCCACCCCGACGATGGTGCCCTGTGAACCCCGGGCCCGCGGCCCGCTGGCGACGGCGATCGAATCCGGCCAGGACATCGTCACCGTCGCCCCCGAGGAGACCGCCGCCTACTCGATCAGGGCGACCCAGAACAGCTACCGTGGCGTCCACACCGTCCGCGAGAGCGACGGGTTCGCGGCGACGTTCACCGAACCCCAACTCGACACCGCCCAGGACCGCCTCGCCAGCCACGGCCTCTGGCAGGAGGCAAGCGGTGCCGGCGGCCTCGCCGGGCTGTACGCCGCCGTCACCGACCACGACCGCACGCTCGACCCGCCGGTCGTGTGCCTGGGCACCTCCGCCGGATTCAAAGACGGTGACACCGCCACCGTCCCGACCGTCGCCGCCGACGTGGCCACGATCAAATCCACGCTCAGCGACGATGATGGGCTCCCGACCTGAGTCACTCCCCGAGGGTCACCGCCTCCGTGGCGGCGTTCCGTAACGCGTCCGACCGCCCGTGGGCACCCGGTGCGATCGCCAGTGTCCGGACGTCGTGGCGACCCGCCATCTCCAACACCGGCTTGAAGTCGGCGTCCCGGCTCGCGATCGCCAACACGTCCACCAGATCGGCACACACCAACTCGGTCGCCGCCACCGCCATCGCCACGTCCACGTCGCCACTGGTCACCTGGACCTCGAACCCCCGGGCCTCCGCGGCCTGGACCAGTTCCGGCGTGGCGTGCTCGGAGAGGTAACACCGCGTCGCCACCAACCGCCCGCGCTCGGCTGCCGTCTCCCGCACGTCGTCTAAGTCGACGTCGAACTCCTCACGCAACAGGTTCGGCCCGTCGACGAACACCGCCACCCGATCTACGTCCCCGAACCCGAGCCATCGCCGGAGTCGACCCATACCTGCCAGCCGACCGGGGACGGCAAAGGCGTGCCGGTCACCGACGAAGGGGAAACCATTACTTTGCGGCCCACGGACCGCCGGACATGCCCCTACGGACGCCGCCGTTGCGCGACGCCCACGAGGCGGCTGGCGCGAAGTTCACGGAGTTCGGCGGCTGGGACATGCCGGTCGAGTTCGACTCGATCCAGACCGAACACGCGGCGGTGCGGGAGTCCGTCGGCCGGTTCGACGTCTCCCACATGGGGGAGATCGAGGTGACCGGCCCCGACGCCGAGCGGCTCTGCCAGCGGTTGACCTCAAACGACGTCACCGCCCTCGACCCCGGGGAGGCCCAGTACGCGATGATCACCGACGACGACGGGATCATCCTCGATGACACGGTCGTCTACAACCTTCCCGCCGAACGGGCGGCCGACTACCTGTTCGTCCCGAACGCCGGTCACGACGACGCGATGCACGACCGGTGGGTCACATTCCGCGACGAGTGGGGGTTCGACGCCGCGGTCGCCAACCGCACCGAGGAGTACGCCCTCTTCGCCGTCCAAGGCCCCGACGCCATGGACCTCGTCACCGAGACGTCCAGCGATCCCGTCGCCGACCTCGGTCGGTTCGACTGCATGGACGCCACCGTCGCCGACACCGACTGTCTGATCAGTCGCACCGGGTACACCGGCGAAGACGGCGTCGAAATCATGTGCGAGGCCGACGCCGCCTCCGATGTCTGGACGGCACTCGATTGCCAGCGCTGCGGACTCGGCGCCCGCGACACGCTCCGGATCGAGATGGGGTACCTGCTCTCGGGCCAGGACTTCGACCCCGAGACCGAACCCCACACCCCCTACGAGGCAGGCGTCGGGTTCACCGTGAAACTCGACACCGAGTTCGTCGGCCGGGACGCCCTCGAACGACAGGATGCCGAAGGAACCGGGGAATCCTTCGTGGGCGTCCGGTTGCTCGACCGCGGCGTCCCGCGAAACGGGTACGAGATCGTCGACGGCGACAACCACATCGTCGGCACCATCACCAGCGGCACGATGAGCCCTACACTCGACCAACCGATCGGGTTGGGATACGTGCCCACCGACCTCGCGGAACCCGGCACCCACGTCGGCGTGACGATCCGCGGGGAGCGGAAACGAGGGAAGGTCGTGACACCACCGTTCTTGGAGGGATACTAGATGTTCGACGTACCATCAGACCGCCGATACCTCGAATCGCATGAATGGATCGACGCCGAGGGCGACACCGCCCGCGTGGGCATCTCCGATTTCGCCCAGGACGAACTCGGGGACGTCGTCTTCGTCGAACTGCCCAGCGTCGGCGAGGACCTCGCCGCGGGCGAGGCCTTCGGCGTCGTCGAGAGCATCAAGGCCGTCTCCGATATCTACACCCCGGTCTCCGGGACGGTGACCGCGGTCAACGACGCATTGGGTGACCGCCCGGAACTCGTCAACGACGACCCGTACGGCGACGGGTGGCTCATCGAACTCGAGGTCGCCGACCCCGACGAACTCGAGGACCTCCTGTCCCCCGACGCCTACCGCGACCAGATCGAGTGACGGTCGGTCGCCGGAACCACATCTATCATTAGCGTGTGGGCGCAACCGCGGGCCATGACACCGACCACGGGTGCGGCCACCGGGAGGCACCGACTGTGAGCGGCAGTCCATACGCGCCCCACGACGACGCCGACCGGGAGGCGATGCTGGCAGCGGTCGGGGCAGCGGACGTCGAGGCGCTGTTCGACGTCCCCGAGTCCGTCCGGTTCGACGGCCAGTTCGGGATCGACGCCGCGAGCGAACACGCGGTCCGGGACGCCGTGACCGCGACCCTCGGGGCCAACGACGACCTCGTCGAGTTCCTCGGCCGCGGCCACTACGCCCACAACGTCCCCGCGGTCGTCGACCAACTCAGTCAGCGCTCGGAGTTCATCACCTCCTACACCCAGTACCAACCCGAAATCACCCAGGGATTCCTCCAGGCCCTCTTCGAGTACCAGTCCCTGATCGTGGAACTCACCGGGTTGGACGTGGCCAACTGCTCGATGTACGACGCCGCGACCGCGTTGGGCGAGGCGGTGCGGCTCGCCGATCGGGTCCGCGCCGTCGACGGTGACACGGTCTTGTTGCCCGCGACGATGCGAGCCGAACGCCGGTCCGTCGTCGAGAACTACGTCGCCGGCACCGACCTCACGCTCGCGTCCTACCCCACGACCGACGGCACCGTCGACCCCGACGCGCTCGCTGATCGCGTCGATGCGGACACGCTGTTCGTGTACGCGGACTCCCCATCCGTCCGGGGCACCATCGCCACCGACCTCGACGCCGTCGGCGATCTCACGACCGACAACGACGCCCTGTTCTGTCTGGGGTCAGACCCCATCGCGTTAGCCGTGCTCGAACGCCCGGTCGACGTCGGGGCCGACGTCGTGGTCGGCGACGCCGCCTCACTGGGGTTGGGCACCGCCTACGGGATGGGGTTGGGGATGTTCGCCACCCGGGAGACGTTCCTGCGCCAGGTCCCGGGGCGGTTGGTCGGCGCCGGCACCGACGAGGCAGGCACCCGCGCCTACACCCTGACCCTCCAGACCCGCGAACAACACATCCGCCGTGAACGGGCGACCTCCAACATCTGCACCAATCAGGCCTGGCTCGCGTTACGCGCCGCCATCCACGCCGCGTGGCTCGGCCCCGACGGCCTCGTCGACCTTGCAGAGACCTGTATCACCGAACCCCGGGCGCTGGCGGCTGCGATCGACGACATCGACGGATTGCATGCCCCCGTCGACGACGCCCACCACTTCCGGGAGTTCGTCGTCAGCACCGACCGACCCGCCACCGCCATCCGCGAGGCCCTCCTCGAAGCCGGATTCGCCGTCCACGCCATCGCCGACCACGAACTCCAGGTGTGTGTCACCGACGCCACCGCCACCCACACCGACGCGTTACTCGACGCCCTCAGGGAGGTGGCCACATGACCGACGAGCCCGCGATCTACGACCAGGCACGCTACGCCGAGGCCGACCACAACGAACCCCTGTTGTTCGACAGTCACGGCACCGAGACCGACGTCGACACCAGCCTCCCCGATGACCTCACCCGTGACTCCCTCCAGCTCCCCGACCCCGCGGAACCAGAACTCGCCCGATACTACGTCCGCCTCTCCCAGATGAACTACGGCATCGAGTCCGGGCCCTACCCCCTGGGCTCGTGTACGATGAAGTACAATCCCCCGTTCGTCGAGGCGATCGCCGACCACCCCGGCGCCGCCGTCCACCCGGACCGATCGCCCGGCACCGTCCAGGGGACCCTCGCCGTCCTCGCAACCCTCCAGGAGTCCCTCGCCCGGATCGGCGGGATGGACGCCGTGAGTCTCCAACCCCCGGCCGGCGCCGCCGGCGAGTTCGTCGGCATCCGCATCGCCGCCGCCTACCACGCCGCCCACGACGACGAAGCCCGGGACGAGGTCATCGTCCCCGACGCCGCCCACGGCACCAACTTCGCCAGTGCCGCCATGGGCGGATACGACGTCGTCGAACTCCCCAGCGGCGACGACGGCCGCGTCGACCTCGACGCACTCGAGGCCGCCCTCTCGGAGCGGACCGCCGCCTTGATGCTGACCAACCCCAACACCCTCGGCCTCTTCGAACGCGACATCGAGGCGATCGCCGGCCTCGTCCACGACGCCGGCGGCCTCCTCTACTACGACGGCGCCAACCTCAACGCGTTACTCGGCCGGGCCCGCCCCGGCGACATGGGCTTTGACGTCATGCACTACAACGTCCACAAGACCTTCGCCACCCCACACGGCGGCGGCGGTCCCGGCGCCGGCCCCGTCGGCGTCACCGACGACCTCGCGCAGTTCCTCCCCGCACCCCGCGTCCGCGAGACCGAGGCCGGCGACTACGAACTGTTCGACCCACCCGCCACCATCGGGAAGGTCCATGGGTTCCACGGGAACTGGCCCGTGTTGCTGAAAGCCCACGCCTACATCCAACGCCTCGGCGACGAGGGATTGCGCGACGCCAGTGCCACCGCCGTCCTGAACGCCAACTACCTCGCCAGCCAGATCGACTTCGAGGTCCCGTACGGCCCGTTCCACCACGAGTTCGTCGCCACCGCCGGCGACCGGGACGCCGGCGACGTCGCCAAACACATGCTGGACTACGGTGTCCACCCGCCGACGACGAAGTGGCCGGAACTCGTCGACGAGGCGCTGATGACCGAACCCACGGAAGCCGAATCCAAACGCGCACTCGACCGGTTGGCCGCCGCCTTCGACGCCGTCGCCGACGCCGACGACGACGCCCTCGCGGCCGCCCCCACCCGCACCGCGGTCGGCCGCATCGACCAGGCCGACGCCGCCCGCAACCCCCGCCTGTCCTGGCAGGGCCTCCAGACCGATGAGTGACGGCGTCCGCGTCGGTGTGGATATCGGCGGCACCTTCACCGACGTCGTCGCCCTCAACGACGGTGAACTGGTCACCGAGAAGGTGCCCTCGACCCCCGCTTCCCCGGCCGATGCGGTGACCGACGGCATCGCCGCAGCCGCCGACACCGCCGCATTCGATCCCGGCGCCGTCACCTTTCTCGCCCACGGGACGACGGTCGCGACCAACGCCGTCCTCGAGGGCGAGTGGGCCGACACCGCCTTCCTCACCACCGACGGGTTCCGGGACGTCCTCGAAATCGGGCGACAGGCCCGCCCGGACATCTACGACCTCGACGCCGAGAAACCCGCACCCGTCGTCCCCCGTCACCGCCGCCACGAGGTCCCCGAACGACTCGACGAGCGCGGCGACGTCCTCACCCCGTTGGACACCGACGCCGTCCAGTCGATCGCCGCGGACCTCGACGATGTCGACAGCGTCGCCATCTGTTTCCTGTTCGCCTACGAGAACCCCGACCACGAACGGGCCGCCGCGACCATCCTCCGCGAGGAACTGGACGTCCCGGTCTCGACCTCGGCGACGGTCCTCCCGGAGTACCGGGAGTACGAACGATCGGTCACCACCGCGCTCAACGCGGCCCTCCGCCCCGTCGTCGCCGACTACATCACCCAGCTCCGCGAGGACCTCACGACGACCGGCGTGACCGCCGACCTCACCATCATGGGCTCGAACGGCGGCGTCATGACCGCCGACACCGCCGAATCACGCCCGGTCGAGACACTGTTATCCGGACCGGCAGCCGGAGTACGCGGCGCCGCCCACCTCGCCGGCCAGGTCGGGATCTCCGACCTCGTCACCATGGACATGGGCGGTACCTCCTGTGACGTCTCACTGGTCACCGACGGCGACCCAACCATCTCGACATCGGTCACCGTCGGCGACTACCCGGTCGGCGTCCCCATGGTCGACGTCCACACCGTCGGCGCCGGCGGCGGCTCGATCGCGTGGCTCGACACCGGCGGCGCCCTCCGCGTCGGCCCCCGCTCCGCCGGGGCCGACCCCGGTCCCGTCTGCTATGGCCGGGGTGGCGACCAGCCGACCACGACCGACGCCCAGGTCCTGTTGGGGCGGATCGATCCCGACCGCCTCCTCGATGCCCCGGCCGACCGGGACACCGTCGAATCCGTCGTCAGACGGTCGATCGCCGACCCGCTCGACACCAGCGTGATCGACGCCGCCTCCGGCATCGTCTCGGTCGCGAACGCAAACATGGAGCGGGCGCTCCGCATCGTCAGCGTCGAACGCGGGTACGACCCACGGGACCTGACCCTCGTCGCCTACGGCGGCGCCGGCCCGTTGCATGCCCCAGCCCTCGCCGCCGCCATGGACATGCCACGCGTCCTCGTCCCACCCAGTGCCGGGGTGTTGTCCGCACTGGGACTGTTGGTCAGTGACGTCGCCACCGACGTCGCCTCCTCGATGGTGCGGCCCTGGACCGACCTCGACCCCGACCACGTCGCCACCGCCTTCACCGACCTCGAACGCCAGGCGACCGAGACCCTCGCCGACGCCGACATCCCCCGTGACCGACGCACCCTCGAGCGACGCCTGGACCTCCGGTACGCCGGCCAATCCTTCGACCTCACCGTCCCCGCGCCCGACGACATCGACGCAGCGGCACTCGCCACGATCGCCGACCGGTTCCACGACCGGTACGCCGACCGATACGGCCACGCCGCCCCCGATGAACCCCTCGAACTGGTGACCGTCCGGGTCCACGCCCGCGGCCACGTCCCCACCCCGAGCCTCAGTCACTCCACCGCCACGGGCGACCCCGCCGATGCCATCCACACCACCCGTCCCGTCCGGTTCGAGGCCACCACCCGGGAGACCCCGGTCTACGACCGGAGCCGACTCCCGATCGACAGCACCATCGACGGCCCCGCCGTCGTCGAAGGCGCCCAGAGCACCGCACTCGTCCACCCGGGCCAGACTGCGACCGTCGACGACCACGCCAACCTCCAGGTGGTGATCGACCCGTGACCGACGTCGACCCCGTGACCCTCGAGGTCGTGCGCAACGCCACGGCCGCCACCGCCGAGGAGATGAACGCCGCCCTGGTCCGCACCGGGTACTCCCCCAACATCAAGGAGCGACGGGACTGCTCGACGGCCGTCTTCGATGCCGACGGCGAGATGATCAACCAGGCCGAGACCATGCCCGTCCACCTCGGCGCCATGCCGTTCTCTGTCGCCGCCGCCACCGAGGCCTTCCCCCGCGAGGAGCTCGCGCCGGGTGATGCTATCCTCCTCAACGACCCGTTCCGCGGCGGCGCCCACCTCCCGGATCTCACCCTGGTCTCCCCCGTGTTCCGGGACGGATCGGTGGTCGCATTCGTCGCCAACCGCGCCCACCACGCCGACGTCGGCGGCGCCAGCGCCGGCAGCGTCGCCGCCGACACCACCGAGATCTACCAGGAAGGCCTGCGGCTCCCACCCCTCAAACTCTACGCCGGCGGTGACCGCAACGAGGACGTGTTCGCTGTCATCCTCGCGAACACGCGCACCCCCGACGAACGCCGTGGCGACCTCCGCGCCCAGTCGGCCGCCAACGAAACCGGTCGCACCCGCCTCCAGGACCTCTTCGACAGGCATGGGGACGCCACGACCCGGGCCGCGTTCCGGGCGCTGAAAGACTACTCAGAACGCCGCATGCGCGAAGAGATCACCGCCCTCCCCGATGGGACCTACACCTTCGAGGACGTCCTCGACGACGACGGCCACGGCCACACCGACCTCCCGATCGCCGCGACGGTGACCATCGACGACGACGCGATCACCGTCGACTTCGACGGCTCCGCCGACCAGGTCCCCGGCCCCGTCAACGCCGTGCGGGCCGTCACCGCATCCGCGACCTACTTCGCCGTCCGGGCGGTGACCGACCCGGACATCCCGGCCAACCACGGGTGTTACCGCCCGATCACCATCGAGACGCCGGCGGCCAGCATCGTCGACGCCGACCCACCCGCCGCGATCGTGGGCGGCAACCTCGAGACGAGCCAACGCGTCACCGACGTCGTTCTCGGCGCCTTCGCCGACGCCGCCCCGGACCGAGTGCCGGCCGCCGGCCAGGGCACGATGAACAACCTCACCGTCGGCGGTACCGACCCGCGAGACGGGTCCGCGTATGCCTTCTACGAGACCCAGGCCGGGGGCTTCGGCGCCCGCCCCACCAAAGACGGGATGGACGCCGTCCACGTCCACATGAGCAACACCCAGAACACGCCGATCGAAGTCCTCGAGACAGCATACCCGCTCCGCGTCGAAGCGTATGCACTCCGTCCCGACTCCGCCGGTGCCGGCCGCTACCGCGGCGGCCTCGGGCTCCGCCGCGAGATCCGCGCCCGAGACCACGACGCCACGGTGAGTCTCTTAGCGGACCGCCACCGCCACGCCCCATACGGGCTCGCCGAGGGTGCGGACGGTGCCACCGGCGCCGTCGTCCACCACCATGACGATGAGGCCACCGAGGTCCCCGCGAAGACGACGTTGACCCTCGCGGCCGGCGACGTCCTCAGCCTCTACACACCCGGCGGCGGGGGATACGGCGACCCCGCTGACCGCGATCCAACCGCCATCGCCGCCGACCTCCGGGCCGGCGTCGTCTCACGCGAGACGGTCCGCACCGTCTACGACCGAGACCCCGACGCCCTCCCCGACCCCGAGACCTGACACGAAACCTTGTCGCTTATACGACTCCTCCTCCTGAGGTCGCCCAGATGATGACCAGCGGCTCACCACGTTTCTCTCGAGCCTGGGCGGGTGAGAGTGGATGAGACGCCAGTCCAAGATCGCGTTGACACTGGCGTTCGGATTGACCGTCCCCTGGGTGCTCGTCGAGCTCGTGCGATCGGTGTTGCCACCCCTCCTCTCGGCCGTCGGCGTCGCCTTTACGGCGCCAGCGGGCCTCGACCATATGGCTGCGGTCCCGACCGTCATCGTCAGCGGCCTCTCGGTCCTGGGTGCGGCCTTCCTCCTGGCATGGGCCGCCGAAACCGCCGAGAAAGACGTCCCCCGCGCCTTCGCGATCGCGGTGCTGGCGGTGTTGGCGGTCGCCCCGGAGTACGCGGTGGGCGCCCTCTACGCCTGGAACGCCGGGCTCTACGCCGGCACCGAACGTGGCGCCGAGGCCGCCAACCTCGTGATCGCGAACATGACCGGTGCCAACCGCCTGCTCATCGGGATCGGGTGGGCCGGCATCGCGTTGTTCACCATCTACCGCCACGGGTCAAGCGAGGATCCCGCCGTCGAGTCCCGTAACGGGTTCCTCGCAAGCGTCGTCACGCTGGACCGTGACATCGGCCTCGATGTCGTCTTCCTGTTGGCCGCCACACTCTGGGCGTTTTTCGTCCCGTTCAACGGCGGCATCGACATCCTCGACACCGTGTTGCTCGTCGGCCTCTACGTCGCCTATATCCTCGTCGTCTTACGCGGCGACGTCGACCCCGAGGAAGAACACGTCGGCGTCCCCGCCTCACTCCAACAGTTCCACTTCCCCAAACGGGTCGCGACGGTCGTGTTCCTGTTCGCATACTCGGGGCTGATGATCTTCACCGCCGTCGAACCGTTCGCCCACGGGCTCGAGGTCCTGGGGAAAGCGGCCGGGGTCCCATCGTTTTTCATGATCCAGTGGATCGCCCCACTGGCCTCCGAGTCACCCGAACTCATCGTCGTCCTCTACCTGGTGAACAAGGCCCGCTCGACCGCCGGGTTCAACGCGTTGATCTCCTCGAAACTCAACCAGTGGACACTCCTCATCGGCACGTTCGCGGTCGTGTACAGCCTCTCGCTGGGCCAGTACGCCGCCTTGCCCTTCCACGCCAAGCAGTCCGCAGAGATCTGGTTGACCGCCGCCCAGTCGTACTTCGCGATCTCGGTGCTGTTGAACTTCGAGATCTCGGTCCGGGAAGCGATCACGCTCCTGGTGTTGTTCGTCTCCCAGGTCGTCCTCGAGTTCCTGATCATCAAGGAACTGATCGTGTTACCGGTGACCAGCCTCGAACTGTTGTTGGTGTTCGCGGCAATCTATGTCGTCCTCGGGACCGCGTTGTTCATCCGGCGCCGGCAGGCGGCACGCCGCCTGGTGACCCGGGTGTCCGGTACGATCGCCACCGCGTTGGGCCGCGACCAACCGAGCCCACGGAGCGCTGATGACTGACATGTTCGAACGCATCCTCGTCGCCGTCGACGGAACCGTGCCCGCGAGTAACGCCGCCGACCACGCCGCCGGCATCGCGTCGGCCTTCGATGCCAGATTGGATATCGTCCACGTTCTCGAAGGCGATGCGGCCCTGGGTGACCCGCGGGATCGCGGGGCCGAGATCATCGATGAGGCCGCCGCCCCCGCCACCGAACGGGGCGTGACCGTGGAGTCCTACCTCCTCGATGGGCGGCCGCCGCGGGCGATCGCCGACCACGCCGCTGCCAACGACATCGATCTCGGCGTCATGGGACGACACGGGCGGTCCGGTGCGGGCGAACGATTGCTCGGTACCGTCACTGACCGGGTGTTGCGCACCGTTGATATCCCGGTCTTGGCGGTGGGGGCGACCGACACCCCAACCGACTATGAGGCGGTCTTGGTGCCGACCGACGGCAGTGACGCCGCAGAGCGGGCGCTGCCCTACGGTGAGGACATCGCCGACGCCTATGGGGCAGGGCTACACGTGCTGACCGTCGTCGACGTCGAGTCCGCCGCCGGGGTGTTCGATGCCGGTGGTATCTCGGGTGAGTTCGTCGACCGACTCACCGCGAAGGGCCAGGACGCGGTCGACCGGTTGGCCGACGCGGTGACAGCGGACCTCGAGGTGACACAGGCCGTCGTCCGCGGGACGCCCCACGAGGAGATCGGGGGCTATGCCACCGATCACGGGATCGACCTCGTCGTGATGGGATCGACGGGAGCATCGAGTCTCACCGGCCAGGCCCTTGGGAGCGTGGCCAACCGCGTGTTACGGACGGTGCAGGTGCCGGTACTGGTCGTCTCGGAGTGAGGCCCTATCGAGCGGTGTCGGTGAGCCGATGGCAGACCTGCCGGAGGACCGCGCCGACGATGGTGGGAGCGGCCGCGACGACGGCGAGCTGGACGAGGACGACCGCGAGTGCGGGGCCGAGGCCGGCCTGTGATCTCGTGAGTGCGTAGAGGGCGACGACGCCGCCGGCCGCGACGAGTGCCGCGGTGAGGACGACGTAGGCGCCGTTCCAGACGGCCGTGTTGCCAGGGAGTGCTGTCGTCGGGACTTGATGAGCGTTCGTTGTTGCCATGATGTGTTCCTCGGTTGTACTGGAGGACACCCACCACCATATATGTAAGCAGAGTTATACTTCTGTAAGCTGTGATACTGAAATCATTTTCTGTCCAATGGGCCCCGCAAGACCCCTCGATGGGTTGGGACCTGCCAACCTGTCACCGTGCAGAATCGCCAGATGAGAGTGGAATGTATCTCCGAGTATCGATCCACGCCTCTGCAGTCATTCCCCAGCACGGGTGATGAGACGAGAGTCCATCGTCACCGTTCGAGTCCATCGGGGACATTCCCGATCCGATTCCCCAGCCCACGAGACGGGCACCCCTCCGTCATGGTCGACAGCTGTGACCGGGCTATCGGGGAACGAACCACCATTCGCCACCACCGCCTCTCACCACCATCGTCGATGGCATCGTCCACCGGTCACTCGCATCCCTACCGAGCTGGGAACTACCCCAGCCCGCCAGGAGACGGATGGCACCGGCTCTGACCCATCACTGCTCATTGAAATGCGATGACACGGTCTCCAACCGACAACTAGAATTCCAGGACCCAGGGACTGGGACGGAGATTCGCATGATTCTCCGAGCCCAGCCGAGCTTGCCGGAATTGAGTTCGGTGATGTCCTCGGAGCACCTTGGTCTACTGAAAACGATCCCCACGAGCTTGCCGGTGATGTCTTTCATTCCAGGCATCTGGTGCATCTCTCGGTCTGGCTCGACGACGAGGTCCGTTGATCGCCGGTTGTATCACCCGTCTCCTCCGGGATTGGACTTTGATTGGCCGTGCTCTCCGTCAAGGGACCGTTTCATCTGTCGATTCCCTCCTGGCATCTACCGCGTTGCTCTGGGCTTCGCTCAAGCCTACCTCCAGATT
>JBDGTJ010000044.1:0-16720 GCA_042216925.1 Halobacteriaceae archaeon | reverse complement strand
CGCGACCTTCATCAAGATGGCCGGCTCGGAACTCGTCCACAAGTTCATCGGCGAAGGCGCGAAACTCGTCCGGGACATGTTCCAGGTCGCCCGTGAACGCGAACCCGCCGTCCTCTTCATCGATGAGATCGATGCGATCGCGGCCAAGCGCACGGACTCGAAGACCTCCGGGGATGCGGAGGTCCAGCGCACGATGATGCAGTTACTCTCCGAGATGGACGGGTTCGAGGAGCGGGGCGAGGTCCGGATCATCGCGGCGACCAACCGCTTCGACATGCTCGACCGCGCCATCCTCCGCCCCGGCCGCTTTGACCGACTGATCGAGGTGCCGGAACCGGACCAAGCCGGGCGGGAACGTATCCTCGAGATCCACACGCGGGAGATGAACGTCGCCGACGACGTCGATCACGCGGTCATCGCCGAGCAGACCGAGGGTTACAACGGCGCCCAACTCGCCAGCCTCGCGACGGAGGCCGGCATGTTCGCCATCCGGGATAACAGAGAGGAGGTCCGCATGGAGGACTTCGAGGCAGCCCGGGAGAAACTCGGCGAGGAAGAAGATTCGCCGTCCCACTCCTCGTACATCTACTGATCGGCGTCGCCCGGGCTTCGATATGCCTTTGGCCGCGTAGCGTCGGGAGTGGCATGTGACGACGGTGACCATCGTGGCCGGTGCCGGCACCGGTCCCACCGGACTGGCCGCCTACGATGCGGCCCTTGGCGAGTGCGGACTGGAGAACTACAACCTCGTGCGGGTGTCCTCGGTCCTGCCAGCGGCGGCCACGGTCGAGACCGGTGCCCGTGTCGGGGATATTGGCCCGGTCGGGAGTCGGGTGACCGTCGTGGAGGCACGGGCGACCGTGGCGGCCCCCAACGTCGCCGGCACCGCGATCGCGTGGACCACCTCGCCGGAGGGCGGCCTCCTCTACGAGGGGAGTGTGACCGACCCGACCGTTGAGGACCCGGCGACGGCCGCCGCCGCGGAGGCGGCGACCGGCCTCGAGGCGGGGATGGCCCAGCGGGACTGGACGATGGCCGACCCCGCCGTCGAGACCGCGGCGGTGTCCCCCACGGACGAGGAGTATGGCACCGCCGTCGTTGTGGCGGTGCTGGGCACCGGCGACCCGATCGACTAAACCCTTTTAGGTGCGAGGAGCCTGGGGAGGACCATGTACGGGAACACGCCTTACGCCGGCATGCCAGAGGGCGAGGCCACCCTCGACGCGGGTGACCCACCGGATCTCACCGGTGAGCAACGCCGCAGCCTCCAGGAGGGCGTCGCGGATATCGCCGCCTTGACCCGCGAGTTCCTCCCCGAGGAGTACGTCGTCGGTGGCCAGGTCGAGGCGGGCGTCAACGGGTGGGAGGTGACGGTGGCCGTCCAACCCCCGGTGGGCCACCCCGTGAGCGCCGGGTTCGAACCGGAGGTCGACGCCGACGACCCCATCCCCGCAGGTGATCGTCGAGAGGTCGCCCGTGGCCTCGCCGCGAGTGCCGCCCTCCAGGTCAAACAGGCGATGGGCGACGAGGTCCCACAAGCCGCGCGGTGACCGACCGTTCAGAAGACTGCACGCTGTTGCTGGCGTCTGGGTCGCCCAGGCCTGCGACGTGGACCTTAACCGCGGCCGTAGGTCCAGGTCGGGCAAACCGTCGACATCGGGATCGACCGTGGCCACCGTCGGCCCCGACGACCTGGACGTCCGCTTCGACCTCGTCGAGGGATGGCGGTCGCCAACTCGGATGCTGGATCGCCGATCCGTCGGCCGTCCAGAGTCAGTGGGCGGCCGACGCTATCGGCATGGCCGAGATTCCCCGCACGGTGGTGTTGGGGACAATCCGATCTGAGACCAACGGATAGGTCACTTGCCCCAGAACGGGTCCGTGTCGCGTTTCCGGTCCAAAAACACCGAGAGGGCCTCCCGTTCGTCGGCCGGGATGTCCTCGCCGAGTTCCTGTTCTAAGATCTTGGCGTGTTTCTCGTGGAGGTCGACCCAGAGTTCGTCTCCCTCCTCGATCTGGCGGCCGACGGTCGGCCCGTCGATCGAGGCGCTCACCCGGTCGCCCGCGCGGGCCTCGTCGACGTCCTCGCCCTGGTCTTGTAACCCGTTCAGGGTTCCGACGCGTTCGAAGCTCGACCCGTCCCACGTGGCGATGGGGACATTGCGTTTGAGGGTGCCGGCCAGCACCTCGACGCCGACGACGGCGGGATTGGACTGGCGGAACACGTGGTCGGGGAGGATGCGGAACCGGGCGGGGCGTTGGATGTTCTCGAAGACGGCCTCCCGTTGCCGTCGTTCGAGAGCGTCGACGTAGGTCTCGTAGTCCTCGACGAGCTGGTAGATGACGTCGTCGGTGAACACGCGGACGTCGTCGGCGTCGGCCCGATCGGCGGCGTCCTCGAGGACGTCGACGTTGAACCCGAGGACGGCGCGGTGTCGCTCTTCGTCGACGGCGCTGGCGACGCTGATGTCCCGGGGTGCGATATCCCCGACCTCGGCACGCATCACGGGGACCTCGGCCTCGTCGAGGGCGTTGGCGAGGGCCTCGAGGCTGCCGAGGGTGTCGGCCTTGGCGACGACGCCCTCCTCGACGGTGTCGACATCGAGGGTGGCGAGCTCGGATTCGACGGCCTCGACGACGGTCGTGCGGTCCTGGTCGCCGACCACGCGCACCGGCGCCCCGGCCATCGCAGTCGCGAGGTCGGGGGCCGCGATCTTGATGCCCGCGGCGGCGGTGACGCGGTCGACGCGTTCGAACCGGTTCTCGGCCCGCATTTCGGCGAAATCGCGTGGCTTCAGGAGCGCCCGGACCTCGGTGACGATCGGGTCATCGGTGCCCCCGACGACGATGGTGTCGTCTTCGGTGATGGTGCCATCGTAGAGGATGACATCCAGTGTGGTGCCGAACCCGCGTTCCTCGGTGACCTCGAGGACGGTGCCGACGCCGGGGCCGGAGAGGTCGACGGTCATCGCCTCCCGCATGTACCGTTGGGCGAGCCCCATCAGGACCGCGAGGAGGTCGGGGACGCCCTCACCGGTCTCCGCGGAGACGGGGACGACCCCGATGTTCTCCCGGAAGTTCGACACCCGCCAGTAGAAATCGGAGTTGAACCCGTGGTCGGAGAGTTGGCCGATGATGTCATAGAGTTTCTCGTCGAGGGACGACCGGACGCGGTCGGTCTGGGCCTCGTACCGGTCGCGGATCGGTGCATCGGGGTCGGGGTTCCACCCGGGGATGGTGTCGATCTTGTTGGCGGCGACGACGAACGGGGTCTCTGTCTCCTGGAGGATGGTGATCGCCTCCTCGGTCTGGGGTTGGAAGCCGTCGTTGATGTCGACGACGAGGATGGCGATGTCGGCGAGGGCCCCGCCCCGGGAGCGCAGCGTTGTGAACGAGTGGTGGCCGGGCGTGTCGATGAACAACAGCCCCGGGAGATCGAACTCCGAAGGGTCGACGAGGCGGCCGGCGACCGACGACACGACATCGAGGGGGATGGCGGTCGCGCCGATGTGTTGGGTGATCGCACCCGCCTCGGCCTCGGTGACCGTCGACCCCCGGATCTTATCGAGGAGACTGGTTTTGCCGTGGTCGACGTGGCCGAGGACTGCGACGATCGGTGTGCGCAGATCTGTGGCCCGGTCGGGGTCCTGTTTCGCCATCGTGTCACCCACCAGAAGCGGTTGATTTGACCGAGTGGATGCCAGCCTATAAGCCCATCGTCACCGGTCAGGCGGGGCCGGTCTCCCAGTCACTGTCGACGATCGCGTCGAACTCTGACTGACTGATGTAGATGGGGTCGTACTCTCCATCGTACCGGGTGAGGCGGCGGTAGTACGCGCGGAGGTGGTTCCGGGAGCCCTTCAGCAGGTTCTCGTAGACGAGTGTGACCGGTTCCTCGTCGGTTCGGTCCACCCGAAGCTGGATGTCACGCATATCCCGTTCCTCGATACGGCACCCGACCTTGAGGCTCGCGATCACGGAACTGCGCCCCCACTCGACGAGGTCGTCGTGGAAGGCCTGGAGATCCTCGTTGGTGAAGGTGCCGATGACGCCGGTCGCAGGGTCCTCGAGGTCGTATGTCTCGACGAGTTGGAGCATCGCGTCCATGTGGGTCTGTTCGGAGTCGCTGATCCGATCGTGGGTGGTCAACCCCCACTCGTCGGCCAATGCGAGGTAGACGTCCCGAGCGACCTTCTCCTCCTCGCGCATGTAGAAGATGTCCTCTCGTTCGGTCGTCGAGAGGTCCACGGGAGTGTAGCTGTCGAGGCGGTTTCGGAGGGCGTCGGTGTCGACCGAGCTGGCGCCGTTCTGTCCGTCGACGAAGATCGGGGCGTCAGGCGTGTCCTCTGTGCCGAGGCAGCCGGCGGTGGCGGCGCCGAGGACGAGGGCGGTGGTCGCACCGAGGAAGTTGCGGCGGTCCATACCCGTATCGACGTCGGGCCGCGGCGTATAGCTGCAGGCGGGCTCTCAGCAGCTGAGAAACCGCCGGCCGGCGACACGCACGTCGTGGGTCAGACGGATGCGAACCTTTACTAAACTCACCGTGTACACCGGACGTATGGCCGATATCCTCGCCGAGAACCTCTCCGGCAAACGGGTGATGGGCACCGACGGCATGGAACTCGGACAGTTGTACAACATCACGATGCTGTTGAAGGCCGGCAGCCTCCAGGAACTCGTCGTCGAACCCGACGAGGACGCCACCATCGACCCCGACCTCCCGGTCGACGAACAGGGGCGGTACCGGATCCCGGTCGGTGACGTCCAAGCGGTCAAAGACCACATCCTCGTCGCCCGCTAGATGTACGTCCTGGACGCCACGGCGTTCATCGAGGGGTACGACGTCGATGGCCCGACCGCGACGATCCCCCAAGTCCGCGACGAGTTAGCCGATGCATCCGCCTACCGGTTCGACGCCATGGAGGGGTCGGGGATGCACATCCAGATCCCCGACGACGGGGCGATCGACCGGGTGCAGTCGGTCGCCGACCGCACCGGCGACCTCGAGGCGTTGTCCGACACCGACATCCGGCTCGTGGCCTCGGCCCTCGAGTTGGATGCGACACTGGTGACCGACGATTACGCGATGCAGAACGTCGCCGAGGAACTCGGGATCGCCGTCGACGTCATCGCTCGCGACGGGATCGACGAACAACGGGACTGGCTGTTTCAGTGTGCGGGCTGTGGCCGCGAGTTCGAGGAACGCCGGGATCGGTGTCCGGTATGTGGCAGCGAACTCACTCGGAAGTCCCCGAGTTGACCTCGTCTAACCCGATGGTGACGAGTTGACGGACCGCCTCGGATCGATCGACGTTGTTCTCGCGAGCGAGGCGGTCGATGCGGTCGATCAGCTCCGGCCGGCAGTGGAACGAACACCGCACTCGCGAGGGGTCCCCACGCTGGGCCATGCACTCGAAAGTGGACGTAGGTTATCATAAACACCCATCAGACGACTGTCAGACGGCGAGCGGGTCGACGGCGATGAGCAGGAACACGACCGCGTCGTAGCCCCCGTGTGCGATCGCTGGGACCATGACCCGGTCCGTGATGGCGTACACCCACCCGAGGATCGCCGACAGCGCGAACACGATGCCGAGTGCGCTGAGGAAAGCGCCGAGATCGCCACCCCAGTAGGCGGTGGTGTGAGCGGCGGCGAAGATGGCGCTGGCCCCGGCGATGGCGGCAGGCGTCGAGAACCGTTCGGCCAACGTCTTCTGGACGAGGTTGCGGTACAGGAGTTCCTCGGCCGGACCGACCACGAGGACCGACGTCACCGCCAACACCACCGCGACCGGGAGGCCGCCGGCCCTGACGGCGGCCTCTAACCCGTGTTCTGCAGGTGAGATACCGAGTTCGCCGAGGAGCATACCGACACCGAACAACACGGGGATGGTTGCCACGCCGAGGATGGCTTGACGGGTCGTGGGTCGGCCCATGTCCAGGAACGTCGCCGTCCGGTCCGTGGCGACGAGATAGACGCGGACGGCCAGAAGCGTCCCGAGGGCCAGTGCCGCGGCGTTGATCGCCTGTCGTTCGATCGGGTCGATGGGGGCGGCGATCGACCGCGCGAAGGTGAGGAGGACGATCGCCCAGGCCAGAACCGCGAGGTACCCACCGATACCGACGGTGACCGCGAGCAGGACGGTCGCGGCGGAGGATCGGTCGTCGGTCATTCGATTGGCAGGGAGTCACCGACCGTCGTCGGATCGTCGCGACCGGTGAGGAGGTCCCGTGTCGCCTGTTTCCCCCACTCGACCGCTGGTTGGGTGAACGTCTCGACGTCGTACAGTTCGCCGGCGAGGACGGTGGCGGCCTCGAACCCGTACAGGAGTTCGCCGAGGCTGGTCGGGTCGAGGGCCTCGACTTCCACGCGGATCGACGGGCGGCCAGCGGCGGCGAGACTCGCCTCGGTGGCCCGGAACTCCGCATCCATCAAGTCGCCGAGACTGCGCCCGGAGAGGTACTCGAGTTCGGGGAGGTCGGTCTCGGGGATCGGGACGTCGGGTCGGTCGCGGGGACGGATGAAGGTGAGGAGCTTGTCACGGGGCCCGGCGCGGTAGAGTTGGAGTTGGGAGTGTTGGTCGGTGACCCCGAGGGCTCGGACCGGTGTCTGGCCGGTGCCGTCCTTGCCGAGACTCTCCGCCCAGAGTTGGGCCACCCACTCGGCGAACGGCTCTAAGGCCTCCGCATAGGGCATCACCGCGTTGATGTGGGCGCCGCGGCGGTCGAGGGCATAGCAGAGGGCACCGTAGGCGTAGGCGGGACTGTCGAACAGGGACCCGGCGAGGCTGTCGCGGCCCTGGGCCGCGCCGGCGAGGACGTCCTCGATTGGCACCCCCGCCATCGCGGCCGCTGGCAGTGCCACCGTCGAGAGGACGGCAAACCGGCCGGGGACCCCGGGTGGGGCGTCGAAGGTGGGGATGTCGTGGTCGGTGGCGAGGCGCCACAACGGGCCGTCCTCCCGGGTGGTGATGAGCGTGTGCTCGGTCCAGTCGATGCCCGCCTCATCGAAGGCGTCCCGGACGACGAGGAAGTTCGCGAGCGTCTCGGCCGTGGTCCCCGACCGGGAGACGACGTGGACGACGGTGTGCTCGAGGTCGACGGCCGCCACCACGGACCCGACGTGGGCGGGGTCGATGTTGTCGAGGACGTGGACATCGGTGCCGTCCCCGAGGGCGTGACAGAGGGTCGTGGCGCCAAGCGCAGACCCACCGATGCCGACGACGAGGACCGTCTCGACGGGCTCGAAGTCCGCGACCGTCGCCCGGATCGTCGCGGGATCGGCGGTGTCGGGTAAGGCGAGGGCGGCGTACCCGAACGACCGGTCTGCGATGCCGTCCGTGATGCGGTCGTGGGCGGTCCCCACCCGGTCGTCGAGGGCATCGAGGTCGCGTCGGGGCACCCCCGGATCCGCGACGGTCGTGAGGGCGTTCCCGATGTCGACGCGCATACGGGGGCCGGGACGGGAATCGCCAAAGCGTTGACGATGCCGGATGGACGCGCCTAAGGCGAAGCCTCCCGAACGTGGTGGTATGGGCGAGGGGTATCGCGGCGTCCTCGGGGCGTTCCCGTTCGCGTGGCGGGTCGGGACCTCGTGGTGGTTCCGGGGGTATGTCCTCGTGGCCGCGGCGGTCACCGTCCTGGTCGCGGTCGTGGTCGGGGCCGGGGTCGTCCGGTTGGTCGCGGGCACCGGGGCGGGTGGCGGGGTCAACGCCTTCGTCCGGGCGTTCTACATCGTCCTCGGCACGGCGGTCCTCGCACCGGTGTTGACACCGGTGTTGGTGGTGGCGCGTCGGCACCGTCGTTCCGGCGGCGTAGCCCCGGCCGCCGAACGCCTGCTGGCGGTAGCGGGCCTCGTGTTCCTTGGGTTGGTGTACCTCGGGTTGGTCGCCTCGACGCCGGCGGCCAACCAGCGCTCGGTCACCGGCGTTCTCGCGCCGGTGATCGCGGCGTTGTACGGGTTGCCCCGGATCGCGGGCGTGGTGTTCCCCCTGGTCGGCGTCGTGGTCGTCGTGCTTGCAGTTCGGCTCACCGCTGAGTCGTAACCGGGATAGGCGCACAACTCGTTGCCGCGGGTGTGAGCACGGCGTCGGGGACGTTCCTGGTGGTGGCCGCCGACGAAGAGTCGGCGGTGCTGCGGGCGGTCACCACGGGACAGGTGTATACGCTGGCGAGGAATCCCGGGGTAGAGCCGGCAGACATCGTCGACGCAACCCTCGTGGCGGACTCGCCGATCGAGGCGGTGGGGACCGTCGACGCGTTCGAGGCCTATCCCCTCGAGGTCGAGGCGTGCACGGACCCACCCGGGGACGCGGCGCGGGCGGCCGTCGCCGACCAACCGGTGGGCACCCTCGAACGACTGGAACGGTCGTGGGGTGAGCTCCACGCCATCGCCGTCCCGGACGCGGCGGCCGCCGTCGAGGACATCCGTACGGACCCCGAGACGCGGGCGCGGGCCACCCGACTTGGCGCTCACCGTGTCATCGTCCGGGGAGCCGACGGTGTCGTCGGCGTCCGGTACCGGACCGAGGACTAGGCGTCCGGCGCGCCCGCCGACTGGACGTTCCAGCCACCCGCCAGCCCACACGCCTCGCGTTCTTCGTACTCGAAGGCGGTGTCCTCGCCGAGATCGGCGCCGCCGTCAACGGCCTTGACGCGTAACGGGACGTCTAAGGTGTCACCACAGCACCCGACGTCGAGGAACACCAGCCACTCGTCGCCCTCGGCGACGGTGTCGTGGGTGCGGCGGAGGTAGGCCTTGAACGCTCGTTCGTCGAGCTGCCAGCGACCCCAGTCACTGAGGTCCGCCGGGTACGACAACACCACCCGGGATGCGACCGTCGTGCTCGTGGCGACCTCGCTCATACCTGGAGTAGGAGGGCCGGGGTGAAGTGTCTCGCGGTCGTCAGACCGGGAAACGGGAAGGCTTATTCGGACCGCACCGCGACCGCTTGACATGGTTTCCGTCGAGGTACCGGAGGTCGATTACGAGCGGTACACGAACCGCCAGTTGCTGGCGGTGCCGCTCGCGGTGCTTGCGGTCGCGTTGCTCGTGCTTGTGGCGTGGTACCTCCTGTATGGGAGCCCCGTCCAGTTGGGGATCGAGTTCACGGGCGGCACCGAACTCACGGTCGTGGCGCCCGGCGGCGCTGACCAGATCCGGTCGACGTTCGCCTCCGGTGGCCCCGACGATCCCTGCCCGTGTGAGATCGCGAGCATCAGGTCGGTCCAGGCCCTCGGCGGGGGCGCGAACGCGGGTGACACCTACATCGTCACGTTCCAGGCACCGGGCAGCGGCACGACGGGGGATGACATCGCCGCACACGCCCGCAAGGAGGGGTTAACGGTGACGGCGGTGCGGACAACATCGGCGACGTTCGGCGAGGACGCCCAGTCCACGGCGGTCCTGGGCCTGGTGTTGGCGTTCATCGGGATGAGCGTCGTCGTGTTCGTGCTGTTCCGCACCCTGATCCCGAGTGTCGCCGTCGTGGTGTCGGCGTTCAGCGACATCGTCATCCCGCTGGCGTTGATGGACCTGTTCGGCATCCGGTTGTCCCTTGGCACGGTCGCCGCGCTGTTGATGTTGATCGGGTACTCCGTCGACTCCGACATCCTGTTGAACAACCACGTGTTGCGCCGCTCCGGCGGGTTCTACGAGAGCGTCCACCGGGCGATGCAGACCGGGGTGACGATGACGGTCACCTCGATCGCGGCGATGACGGTGATGACGATCACCGCCTACATCTTCGGGGTCGACCTCCTGGCATCGATCGGGTTAGTGTTGGTGATGGGCTTGACCGCCGACCTGATGAACACCTACATGCTGAATCTGAGCCTGCTCCGCTGGTACACGGGGGCGAGTGCCTGATGGGGGTCCGTGAGAACTGGCGGCTCGTCTTGCTGGGCGTGTTACTCGTCGCGAGTGCGGCAACGATCGTGGGCCCCGGCGTCGGTGCCGAGCGCGGGGCGACCAACCTCCAGTACGGGTTGGAACTCGCAGGCGGCGCCCGCATCCGTGCGCCCGTCGTCGGTGTCACCGCCGAGGGCGTCAACGTCACGGCGGGGAACGAACTCGCCATCGAACGGAACCTCTCGGAACGGTTGGGGCTGGACCTGGTCGACGTCCAGGCCCGGGTCCCCCAGGACACGGTGGAGGTGTACGTCGAGACGCCACCGGCCGAGGTACGGGCGGCACTGACCGCGATGGGAGATGCCCCGGAGACGGTGCGGCAAGGAGTGACGGCGCCGACGCGGGAGACCATCGTCTCGGTGCTGTCCGAGAAGGTCAACGCCGTCGGGTTATCCGGGGGGAGTGTCAGCATCGCCCGCACCACCGATGGCACCCACTTCATCGTCGTCGAGGTCCCGAACCGTAACACCTCAGCGGTCAGGGAGTTGGTGACCACGCGTGGCATCGTGAAGATGGTGGCGAGTCGGCCGAACGCCTCGGGGAACGGCACCATCACGGAGACCGTCATCCGCCAGGGCGACATCGCCGGGATCAGCCAGATCAGGACCCAACAGGGCCAACCCGTGGTGCCGGTGACGGTGACCCAGGCCGCCGCTCAGAACTTCTCGGCGGCGATGCTCCAGTTGGAGTTCGTCGCCCACGCCATCCAGGGCGATCCCAACGACGGCATCGGGGGCACAACCTGTAACTATCCCGCGGACGCGAACAGTTCCTACTGCCTGCTCACCGTGTTGAACGGCGAGGTCGTCTACTCCTCGGGGCTCGGAGAGGGGCTGGCCGTCGACATGCGCGATGGCAGCTTCAACCGCACCGGCAAGTTCGTCATCCTGGCACCGAACATTAGCACCGCCCAGGACCTCCGGACGAACCTCCAGACCGGGGCGTTGCCGGCGCGCCTCGACCTGGCGAACGGGACGACGAGTTTCGTGACCGCGACCCGTGCTGGCCAGTACAAGACCACCGCGGTCATCACCGCGTTGGCCGCCGTCGTGGCGGTGAGTGTCGTGGTGTTCATCCGGTACGGTCGCCCGCGGGTGGCGGTGCCGATGATCTTCACCGCGTTGTCGGAGGTCGCGATCCTGTTGGGGTTCGCGGCGGCGATCGGGTTGCCCTTGGACCTCTCGCACATCGCGGGGTTCATCGCGGTGATCGGGACCGGGGTCGACGACCTGATCATCATCGCCGACGAGGTCCTCACCGAGGAGGTGCGGTCGAACCGCGTGTTCACGAGTCGGTTCCGGAAGGCGTTGTGGGTGATCGGTGCCGCGGCGGCGACGACGATCATCGCGATGGCGCCGTTGACGCGGTTGAACCTCGGTGACCTCCAGGGGTTCGCGATCATCACCATCCTCGGCGTGTTGATCGGGGTGTTGATCACGCGACCCGCCTACGGGGACATCCTCCGGCGCGTGCTCACCGATCGCTGACAGGGGTCAGAACTCGGTGAGCACGGCTTGGTCGTGGGCGGCCAGAACGTCGCGGCTGGTCTGCCAGCTCCGGCGGGCACACGGGGGCAACGATCCGTGGGTGTCGACGTAATCCGCGAGAAACGACCGGGTGACCGGGTCACCGGGGTAGCCCGATCCCAGGTCTGCGTCGTAGTCGGTGGCGAGCGAGGCGACGTGGGCGTCGCGGGCGACCTTCGCGACGATGCTGGCCGCCCCAACGACGGCGTCGGTGGCGTCGGCGCCATGGCGGCCTTCGAGGGTCGGTGTCGACCCGAGACGATCGGTGACGCGGCGGGCGAACCGGTCGGCGTCGGGGTCGGCCGCGTCGAGGGTGCCGGCGACGTCGTCGAGGTCGGCGGGCACCGCACGGACGGCGGCGGCGTGGGCCTCGACCGTGAGGCTGTTCATGTCCGTGTCGGGGTCGTCGATGGCGGCGACCGGGATGTGGGCGACGCCGACCGCGACGTCTGCGTGGCTCTGGAGGGTGGTATCGAGGGCTCGTCGTCGCTCGGGTGACAGTCGCTTCGAGTCCGTCACGCCATCGGGGAGGGCGTCGGGATCGGCGAGGACGGCGGCCGCGACCATCCCGCCGAGCACCGGTCCCTTCCCGGCTTCATCGACGCCCAGACGCGGCATCGGTCAGTTGCTCTGGCGCAGACACCAAACCGGTTCCGGTCAGTCCGTCGGTGGCTCCCGGAAGATCGAATCGACCTCGAACGGTTCAGCTGCGCCCTCGACCGCGAGGACGTCGAGGGCGGTGACCTCCGCGCGCACGCCGAGCAACCCAGCGAGGCTGGGGTCGGTGCGGTCACCGTTGCCGTTGACGAGTTCCTTGACGTACAGGCCGCCCTCGGTCTCGAGGGTGAGTTCGGCGTGGGTCCCATCGAGGACGTCGACTGCACACCGGTGGACGCGACGGGTCCGGGTCTTGGACGCTCGACGGTGGTCGACGCGGTCGGGGGTCTGCTGTTCGATGGTCGCGCCGTCGAGCCGGTCGGCGGCCGCCGCTAGGTCGTCGGCGTCGACCGGGACCGAGAACTCGACGGTCGCACGATAGGTCTTGTCCGCCTCGAGTTCCTTGACGCGTTCGACGCTCTCGTAGGTCGCCAACCGCAGCCCCTCGACCACGACCTTCTCGGTGGCGTCGTTGATCGCGGTCTCGATGGCCGCGACGTCGGGGAACCGGTCCCGGGGCGCCTCGATCTCGACGACGAACGGGCGACCGGTGCCGAGCATGCGGGCGTCGATGTCCTCCCGACCGGCGCCGTGGAACGTCGCGGCCGCGCCATCCATCGCCTCCTGGACGTGTGGGGCGACGAGCTGTTCGACGCTCTCGGGGTACCGGTACCCCGACCCGTCACAGACGGTGCAGGGCTCGCCTCGGACCTCGCCGGCGCCGTCACAGGCCGAACACGGCCACTTCGTCTGGGGAATCTCGCGACTGTACTTCCGGTACCGGCCGTAGACGAACGCGGAGTTCACCTGGAGGTCGACCGAGTCGGCCGCGAGGTCAAGCACCGCCACCGCGTCCGGTCGGTCGAGATCGAGGGTGAGGCCCAACCGCTCGCCGACGCGTTTCCCGACCTCACGGTTGTACGCGGACTTGAACGACTCTCCAGCGTCCTCGGGGAGGTCGGCGCTCTCCCGGAGCAACCGGTCGTTCTCCTCGATGAGCGGCGGCGTCCGGGTGCCGACCTGGTAGGTCTCGAGGACGTAGCCCTCGAGGGCGTCGACGACGCGGTCGGCCCAGGTGTCGTGGTCGCCACACCGGCCCTCGCACACCCAGCACTCGGTAGGTGGCGTCGGCTCGAATGGGTCGTCGTCGGCGATGGCGACGGTCACCCGGAGTGCATGCCCGCGGTCGGCGTTGGTCAACCCGTGGCTGCGGTCGGCGAACACCCGGCCGACACACGCATCACAGACGGGAGCCTCGGCCAGGACCGCGCGGACGTCCTCGAGGACGGTCATGTAGGCAGGGCCTACAGGGCTGTGGGTAACTGTTTTGCCATCGGGACCGACGCGGCTTTGGCCCAGGCGCGCGGACCGCGAGGCATGCGGGAGTTCGTGGTCCTCGCCCACGCGGCGCCGACCGACCCCGGGTTCAGCCTCGACGACCTCGCCGGCGCCGGCCGTATGGACCTGTTGTGTCGGGCGGTCAGCGCCGCGGTGTTCACCTCGCATGGCATCCGGTCGGCGGTGCGGGTCCACCTCGTCGTCCAGGATGCGGTGACGATAACTGTCGACAGCGACTCGCTTCGCAACGCCCGCCCGGACGAACGATCGATCGCTGGCCTCCTCAACGCGGGGTTGGCGGCGGCAGCCGACGCCATCGGCCATCAACCCGCCGACGCCGCGCCGGGGGTGACGGTCCGGACCCGTGGTCTCGAACTGACGCTGGCAGCGATCGAGGCGCCGGTGTATGCCCTCCACGAGGATGGCACGCCGGTCGATGAGGTCGAGGTGCCGGCCGACGTGGCCTTTGTCCTCTCTGATCACGTTGAGTTTTCCGAGGACGAACAGGCGACGGTCGCGGCGGTCGCCGACGAGACGGTGTGCCTGTCACCGAAGGTGGTCCACACCGACCACGCGGTTACGCTGTCCCATCACTGGCTGGACACCGACGGCTACACCCGGTTCTAGGTCGGGGGGTTCGGAAGCGTTAAAGGTCGGCGACACGGACGCTAACGGTGCGGGCCGGTGGGGTAGCTTGGTATCCTTCGGCCTTCGGGTGGCCGTAACCGCAGTTCAAATCTGCGCCGGCCCACTTTGTTGCGGAATGAACGTTCGACCGCCAGTAGCGGAGTGTAAAGAATCCGTGCTGGGGGTTGGCCCGAATCGGTCTCTAACTGCGTCACCCGATGGTCAGGACTTCCTCTGCGTCCTCGACGACCTGGAGACAGTCCTCCATGGTCCCGCGTGGCCGGAGGTCGTCGGCCTCGAGACCCCGAGAATCGAGACACGTGCCACAGGCGGCGAGGGCGCCACCGTTCTGCGTGTATTTGCGCATCACGCCGTGGGGGTTGAACTTCTCGTGGTCGAGGTCCGGTGCTTCGACCCCGTCGCCCAGGAGGAAGGTCTCGACGGTGTGGCCGGCATCGAGGGCGGTGTTGGCGAGGCGGAAGGCGTTCCAGACGCGTTCGGGGTCGTTGGTCTCGACGATGAGTCCCAGGTCCATACCTGATGTTCGGCTGGCCCGCACTTGAGACCGCGGGGTCAACCGAGGGTCTCTCGAAGGAACGTGACCTGTTCGGTGGCCACCGATTCGACCCAGGGGTCGCGGTGGACGTCGAAGTGGGCGACGGGGACACGGTGGACGCTCGGGGCCGCGAGGGCGGCGATCGTGCGTTCGGTGGGGTCGTGGGGCAGCAGTCGGTCCTCCTCGGCGACGGTGACGTGGACGGGGACCTCGATGTCGGCGGCGTGTGTCCCGGGTCGGTAGAACGGGAGCGCCAACACGACGCGGGCGGGGGTCCGGTTGTCCGCGAGGTCCCAGTCCTCGGCCAGGGCACTGAACCCGTGGTTGGCGCCGGGGGAGTCGATGAGGCCGCCCTGGCCGGGGTCGGTCACGATCGGAATCTCGACCGGTCCGCCTCCGAGGACCCCGAGCAGGCGGTCGGCGACGGCGCGACCCAGCATCCGTACCCGGCTGCGGTGGGTGCGGTCGGCGATCTGGTGGGCGACGGTCGCACGCCCGTCGACGAACGGGACCTGGGCGATCGCCGCCTGTACCCCAGGGTCGCGTCGCGCGATCTCGAGGACGTGGCCGCCGCTGAACGAGGACCCCCACACCGCGAGGCGGGTGTCGTCGACGACGGCCAGGCCCCGGACGTGGTCGAGGACGGCCGCCCAGTCCGCGAGCTGGCGGTCGGGGTCGACGAGGCGGCGTGGGGTGCCGTCGCTGTCGCCGAAACACCGGTAGTCGAAGGGAATCGCGGCGATCCCCGCGGCGGCGAACCGGTCGGCGAACCGCCCGAGTCCCCAGCGGCGGTTGGCGCCGAAGACGTGGGCCATCACGACGGTCGGCCAGGGCAGGTCCCCGGTCGGTGGGCGGTACAGATCTGCGAGACACCGGGTGCCCGCACTGGTGAAGGTCACCCGCTCTGAATGGAGCGGTTCGTGGCTGCCCCCGTCGGTCATCCGCCGGTGGTCGTCGGCCATGATCGGCGGGGAGAGGACGCCAGCCCCTATATACGCTTGCCGGCGATCAGAAGGTGACGTCGCCCAGGTCGACGACCGGGGTCCCGCCCACGAAGTACGGGGGATCGTCATCCGGGAACTCGTACTTGCCCTCGATGCCGGTGTCCCTGTGCGCCATCGCGAGGAGCGTCCGGTCCCGCCCGCGTCGGTCCTTGTCGACGCGGACGCGTTTGATGGCGAGGGTGACGTCGTGGTGGGTGCCGGCGGGCAAGGCCTGGGTGTGTCCGATGACCTCATTGTCCTGGCCGGGGTCGTGGAGGACGACGAAGCCGCCGTGTGGGAGGGTGACGCTGTCGACGGTGAGGGCGGCGCCGTGGGCGTGTTGGTCCTCGAAGGTGACGCTGGCGGTGGCGGGGTCGGCAACACCGACGCCGGTCGCGCCGAGGGTCGCCGCCGCTGCGGTGCCGAGGAGTCGAAGGGTGTGACGTCTGGTCGGCATGGTCCATACCCAGCCAGTCAGGACATCGAGAACGCGGTTGTCCGAGATTGGTCCTGAATCGGACCCGAATCGGGGTCAGCGTGCCTGGTCGGGGCGGCGGTTGAGGCGTTCGAGGCGGCGTTCGTACTCCTCTTCGTCGATCTCGCCGCGGGCGAACCGTTCGCGGAGCAGTTCTCGGGCGGGGTCGGAACCACGGCGGCTGGTGGTCTCGGCGGCGGGTACGATCAACACGCGGACGAGGACTAACGCGACGGCGGCGATGAGCAACGCGAACACGATCATCGCGAAGATACCACCCCACCCGGTCCAGTCCATGCCCATCTGTCCGGTCGGGGCGTGTTCGCCCAGCCAGTGCATGGTCGTTGGGAGCATGGCTAGACGTTCGCGGGCCGGGTGGGTAGAGGTGCGCGCCGATTCTCTCGGTGTGGGAATCCCCGGGGTTAGGCCTGTTCTGCGTGGCGAGTGTATCGCTCCTGGAAGCGGCTGGCACAGGAGGGACAGCAGAAGTGATAGACGTCGCCGTCGATCCGGGTGGTCTCGCCTTCGCTGTCGACGGTGTTCCCACACTCCGCACAGTTCAACGCGAACTCGGTCCCATCCACCGAGGGGGTCCACTCGTAGTCATCGACGAGGGTGACGGTGTAGTCCGCGCCATCGAGGAGGTCC
>JBDGTJ010000064.1:0-17365 GCA_042216925.1 Halobacteriaceae archaeon | reverse complement strand
TGGTTGTTGTTACAGAAGAAGACGTTCGGCGTATCGAAGACGCCGGCGAAGTTCAATCCCTCGTGGAAGTCCCCCTCGGAGGTGGCGCCGTCCCCGAAGTAACACAGGAACGCCTTGTCCTCCTCGCCTTTGAGCTTCGAGGCCCACGCCATCCCGGTGGCGTGTGGGACCTGGGAGCCGATCGGGACCGCGACGGTGAACAGGTTCGCGTCCGTCGGGACGGCATTGCCCACCTCGTATCCCTTCCAGTACAGCAACGTCTTCTTCAGGGAGAGACCACGCACCGCTGCGGCTGCGTGCTCTCGGTAACTGGGGATGATCCAGTCCTCGTCCTCGAGGGCATGGACACTCCCGATCTGGGCGCCCTCCTGTCCGGACAGCGGCGGGTAGGTGCCGATCCGGCCCTGGCGCTGGAGACTGACCGCGCGTTCGTCGAAGTGCCGCGCCAGCTTCATCTCGCGGTACATGTCGACGAGGGTCTCGTCGTCGAGGTCCGGCACTGTCGCCCCCTCGACCAGTTGCCCGTCACTATCCAGAATGCGGTACTGGTCGGTCGGGTCGCGTGCAAGAACGCTCACGGGTACCCCCGTCCAAGCATGTGTGAGCGGTCACCGTCGCCGACCATAGGGTTTTCGTAACCGGTTTCTCCCACCACGACTCCAGGCCCCATTCCTCGAACGCCATCCGACACATCCCGGCAGGTCCGAACAGTGTTCAGTCGTCGTCGGACCGTGCCCGGCGTCGGGCGGCCGCGGGCTCGGCACCCTCCCGGGCGACGGCCTCGACGAACAGTTCACCAGCCCGGTAGGACGACCGCACCATCGGCCCCGCTGCACAGTACTGGAATCCGAGCTCCCGCTCGGCGACCCGGCGCCAGGTCTCGAACTTCTGGGGATGGACGAACTCCGCGACCTCGAGGTGGGTGGCGGATGGCTGGAGGTACTGGCCAAGAGTGACGATGTCGACGCCGCGGTCCCGCAGATCCGCGAGTGTCCGGTAGACCTCGTGGTCGTACTCCCCGACACCCAGCATCAACGAGGTCTTCACGTAGGCCTCGGACTCCCGGACCGCCTGCTCGAGGACCGACAGCGACTGGTCGTACCCGGCGCGTCGGTCACGCACCGGGTACTGCAACCGTTCGACGGTCTCGACGTTGTGGGCGTAGACGTCCGGACCGGCCTCCAGGACCTCCCCGACCAGGTCGGGGTCGCCTTGGAAGTCCGGCGTCAACACCTCCACGAGGACGTCGTCTGTCTCGCGTTTGATCGCTCGCACCGTCTCGGCGAAGTGACTGGCCCCCTGGTCGGGGAGGTCGTCCCGATCGACGCTCGTCAACACCACGTAGTCCAACCCGATCTCCGCGACGGCTGCCGCCACCGACGCCGGCTCATCGGGATCCAGGGGCTCCATCCCGCCGGTCTCGACGTCACAGAAGTTACACCCCCGCGAGCACCGATCGCCCATCAACATGAATGTCGCCGTGCCCGGTCCATCCCGACCGGACCAACACTCACCCATGTTCGGACACGAGGCCTCCTCACAGACCGTGTGGAGGTCGTGGTCGCGCAACGTGGATTTGATCTCGGTGAACCGCTGGCCCGACGGCGGCCGCATCTTCAACCAGTCGGGTTTCCGACGCCGGCTGCTCATTAGTGACCGATACCCTCGCGCTCGGGATAAGCCTGGGGATACACCGTCCCCGGATGGTCCTCCACCCTGGAGATGCCCCGGAAGTTTCAAGGCACAGCCCGATACTTCAATACGCTAACAGCCGAAACGATGTTCGACGTCTCGCCCGAGGACATCACGGAAGGGTCGCTCGTCCGGGCGTTGACCGTGCTGGCGGCGCCCCTCCTCGTCCAGAACCTGGTGCAGGTCGCCCAGCAGACCGTCGACCTGTTCTGGGTCGGGCGCCTGGGCGAACAGGAAGTCGCGGCCGTCGGCTTCAACTTCCCCCTCGTCGGCCTCCTCACCGTCGCGTTGGTCGGCATCTTCGTCGGCACCCAGGTCCTCGTCTCCCAGCGCGTCGGTGCCGACGATCCCGGCGGCGCCCGCCGCGCCGCCGTTCAGGGCGTCCTCCTCGGCGTCGGCTCCGGCCTCGTCCTCGCCGTGATCGTCTCCCTGTTCGCCCCGACCATCGTCCGGATCGTCTCCCTGGGCCGGCTCTCCCCCTCGGTCACCGGCCTCGCCGCCACCTACCTCGCCGTCTGGGGGTTCGCGTTGGTCCCGGCCGGCGTCAGCGACGCCCTCGAAGCGGGGTTCGTCGGCTGGGGTGACAGCCGCGCGTCCCTGTACGTCAACGTCACCGCCGTCCTCCTCAACATCGTCCTCGACCCGATCCTGATCTTGGGCTGGGGCCCCATCGCCCCGATGGGCGTCCAAGGCGCGGCCCTCGCGACCGTGTTGGGATACGCCGGCGGCGCCGTCCTCGCCCTCGCGTTGGCCGTGACCGGCGTCCGCCCGTTCGAGTTGACCCGGGCCGCCCTCTCGGTCCAACTCGAGGACAGTCGCGAACTCCTCGACATCGGCGCCCCGAGTGCCGGCGAACACGCCGCCAGCCAGTCCGTCCGCGTCCTCATCATCGGCATCGTCGCCGCCGTCGGCGGACCGGCTGGCCTGGCCGCCTACGCGATCGGCGCCCGCGTCGCCAGCATCGCCTTCATCCCCGCCACCGGCCTCCAGCAAGCCGCCCAGAGCGTCGTCGGCCAGAACCTGGGCGCCGGCAACCCCCTGCGTGCGGCACGGGCCACCTGGTCGGGGGTCGCCATCGCCGCCGGCACCCTTGCGGTCATCGGCGCCATCCAATGGCTGTTCCCCCAGGTCCTGGCCACCGTCTTCGTCCCCGACATCGGCGGGGACGCACTCGCCCTCGCCATCGAGTACCTCCAGATCCTCGCGTACGGCTACCCCGCCATCGGCGCCACCTACCTCCTGCTCGCCGGCTTCAACGGCGCCCGCCGCACCCGCACCAGCATGGTCGTCACCCTCCTCCAGTACTGGGCGGTCCGCCTCCCGATCGCCGCCGTCGGCGTCGCCCTCCTGGACCTCGGGGTCGTCGCCGTGTTCTGGGCGGTCACGCTGTCGAACATCGTCGCCGCCCTCGGCGCGGGACTGTACTACTGGCGGGCGACCGCGGATGGCATGCTCACCCGCGCCGCCGACACCGCAGCCGCAGACTGATCACCGGTGGACCCGCCAGGTGAGTAACGTCTCCGCGACGTAGTTGACCACCGCCCCGGCACCGATGCCGACCGCGTTCGCGAGCAGATACCAGACCCCGATCCACTCGATCAAGGCCACCAACACGACCCAGGCAACCCCCGCCCCCGTCGCACGCACCACGTTCGACCGGAGGAACCGCCCCACCAACGGGCGAAGCCCCGACTGCCCGTACTCGGTGAACGTCCACCCCTCGTTGGCGACGAACATCACCACGATCGCGGCCTCCGCACTCAGGACCTTCCCGACCGCGGGCGAGACACCCCCGAGTTCCACGACGGTGGTCAACACCACCATGTCGACGATGGCGCCCAGGATGCCGACGGACAGGAACTGGCCGGCCCGGCGTGGCGCGACCAACGCCTCCACCCACTCAGTCTCCAGATCCATCCGAACGAACCTGTCGCGAACGGTCTCCGATTCCGCTTGCGTCGGTCACCGGGGCGGCCTCGAGGCGACTGGTCTGTATCCGCGTTCGGGCCAGGACCCCGAGGAGGGAGAGCGCCGTCCTGACCGGGGGCACCGAGGACTCCGGCCGGTCCCGCCACCGCACCGGCACCTCCGCGATTGCCATTCCCAGGGCGTCGGCGAACGCCACCAACTCGACGTCCCACCCGAATCCGGTCGCGGACACGTGTTCTCGCAGCCGGCGCCAGGCGCTCGCTGTCATTGCTTTCGCTCCACACTGGAAATCAGTGAGGTCCACCCCAAGAACGTGGCGGGCGAGGTGGGCGAACCCGTCCCCCAGTCGACGACGGACCAACGACTGGTGGGTCTCGATGGTCGCCGACGGGTGCCGTCGGGTGCCGACGGCCACCGCGGCGTCGTCGAGGGCCCCGACCACCCTCGCGACGCTTTCGGCCGGCGTGCTCGCGTCGGCATCGGAGAAGGCCAGTCGATCGGTGTCCAACCGGTCGAATCCCCGGGTCACTGCAGCGCCCTTCCCCCGGCGCGTCGGTGAGACGTCCACGATCGCGTCGCTGTCCCGCACCCGGTCGGCGACGCCGGGCACCGGGTCGTCGAGGGCGACCATGACCGGCTCGGGCGCGACAGCGGCGTGCAACCGGTCGATGTGGCCGGTGAGGACCGACACGTCGGGCCGGTAGGCTGGGACGACCACGCCGATCGAGGACGACATCTATCCTCGGTTACACGACAGCCACCAAAAGGAATTGTGACTTCACCCGTGGCGGTTTCACCCATCACAAGACACTTACATCGGGACCGGGCGCGGGTGCAATCGGCGCCGCACGCGTCCGAAGACACTTACATCGACCCGGTGTCACGGCGTCGTATGGACGTCGTCCCGGTCGTCACCTGGGCGACCGTCCTCGCCATTATCTGGATCGCCGCGCTGCCTATCGCCGACCTCACGTTCCGGGACCGGCCATGGGCGGCCACCGCCCTCGCTCTCCCGCTGGGCCTGGCGGTGGTGGGATTGGCGGGGTACTGGATCGGCCACGCCCAGTGGGGGTTCGTGGGCCCGGTCGCGGCCGTCCTGACCCTCGTCGCGGTGGCGGTCCTGGCGGTGTGGCGCGGCGGCGAGTTCGGCGTTCCCTGGGGCGGCATACTCGCCTTCGGCATCGCCGCCGGCGCCATCGTCTTGATCCGTGGTGTGGACCCGGCGATCCACCCGGCCGCTGGCGAGAAGTTCCTTGACTTCGGCCTGCTGCAGGCGCTCCTGCGGGCCGACACCCTGCCCCCCGAGGACATCTGGTTCGCCGGGAGACCGGTGCGGTACTACTACGGTGGCACCATCATCGCCGCCGTCCTCACCCGTCTCAGCGGCGTCGCCCCCGCCATCGCGTTCAACCTCGCGCAAGCGACCGTGTTCGGTGCGCTCGCCGCCGGCGCCTACGGCGTGGGCGCGGCCGTGGCCGGCGGCCCCGGTCGCACCGATCCCCGGATCGCCGGCGGCCTCGCGACGTTCTTCGTCGTCGCCGCCGGCAACCTCGCGACGCTGCTCCGGTTGCTCGCCGCCCGCACCCTTCCCCGGGACACCGTCCTCGAGTGGGGGCATGTCCTCTACGACGGGATCCGGGCGCCCTACGCCGACGTCGTCGCCGAGTACGCACGGACCTACAGCTACTGGAACGCCCGGTATGTCATCCCTGGCACCCCGGATGTCTTTCCCGCCTGGACGTTCCTCAACGGCGACCTCCGCCCACACATGCTCAGCGCACCGTTCCTGGTCCTCGTCGCCGGGCTGTGTTTCGCCCTCCGCCGGCGCACGGACCGGTCCCATCGACGCCACCTGGTCATCGCGATCGCGGCCGTCGCCGGGTACCTGACGGTCGTCAACACATGGGCGCTCCCCACCACCGTCGGCCTGGTGTGGCTGGCCGCAGCGACCGGCGAGACCCCACCGACCAGCCTCTATCCCGCCTGGCTCCGGACCCGCCTCGGCCCCGACCGGGGGATCCGTGGCGAACTCCGCCGCATCGTCTTCGCCACCCCGGTCGCCCTCCTCGTCGCCGGCATCGCCGCCGCACTCGCCGCCCCGTACCTCCTCTTTCACACCCCGGTCAACCGCGGCATCGGCTTCCTCCCGCCGGGCAGCGACCTCGGCGGGCTCCTCCTCGTCCACGGCGTGTTCCTCGCGGCGTTCACCCTCTGGCTGGGCCCGCGGCTCTGGTCGGTCGCCACCGACGACCGCCACATCCTGGCCGCCGTCGTCGCGGTCACCACCCTCGTGTTCGCGGCACTGATCTACCTCGTCGGCTATCCCAGCATCGCGGTGTTCGGCCCCCTGATCCTCGCCACCCTCGCCACCGTCCGGTACGGCGACGGGGGCTACGCCCTGGTGTTGGTCGCCGCCGGCGCCACCCTCGTCATCGCCATGGAACTCGTCTACGCGAAGGTCTGGCCCTTCGACCCGAACGCCCCGCGATGGAACACCGTCTACAAGGTCTACCACCAGATCTGGATCCTGTGGGGGATCGCCGCCGGCGTCCTCCTCGCCGCCGTCATCGACCACGTCCGCACCGGCTTCGCCGTCGCCACCGGCTGGCGGCGAGCGCTCCGCCCGGCGACCCTCGGCCTGCTCGTCGTCCTCGTCCTCGCGGCCGCCATGACCTTCCCCGCCGCCGCGCTCGGCGAGCACTTCGCCGCCGAACTCGCCCACCCCGACCGCGTCGAACTCTCCCTCGACGGGTTGGCCTACGTCGAGACCTACCACCCCGACATCGCCCCCGCCATCGAGTGGCTGAGCCACCGGACCGGCACGCCCACCATCGTCACCAAACCCGGGACCACCCTCTATGACTGGACCAACGCCCCATCGAGTCTCACCGGCATCCCGACGGTCCTGGGCTGGGCCCACGAGAAGGGCTACCGCGGCACCGACGCCTGGAACCAGCGCCAACGTGATGTCCGACTGCTGTACGCCGGTGACACCGAGTTGACGACGGCGATGCTGGACCGTTACGACGTCCGGTACATCTACGTCGGCCCCCGGGAACGCGCGGCCTACCCGGTCTGGAACTACAGCCGCATCGACGGAGTCACCGTGGCCTTCCACACCGAGGCGGTCACCATCTACCAGGTGAACCGCTCGGTCGTCGCCGACTGACACGGCGCGTGTAGAAGCCCACCGTTCCGGGGAGGGAGGATATCAACCCGGGTCCGGAACCTCTTTGCCGCGGCCGCGGGTCCCCAGACCCAGATGGAGGTCACCGACGTCGTCCCCGCGTTCGCCGATGCCTTCCCGTTCGAGGAGTTCAACCGGATGCAACGCAGGGCGCTGCCAGCCATCCTGGAGAGCGACGCCAACGCCGTCGTCGCCGCCCCCACCGCGTCGGGGAAGACCGCCCTCGCGGAACTCGCGATGTGTCGGGTCCTCGAGGCCGACGGCACCGCCGTGTTCATCGCCCCCTTGCGCGCGCTCACGAACGAACGGGAAGCCGAGTGGGAACGCTTCGAAGCCCTGGGGTATAGCGTCTACGTCGTCACCGGCGAACGCGACCTCGACCCGCGACGCGCCGCCCGGGCCGACGTCCTCGTCATGACCCCCGAGAAGGCCGACTCCGCCACCCGCAACCACGACTCGCCCCGGTATGACTTCATCACCGACATCGACCTCTGTGTCATCGACGAGGTCCATCTCCTGGATTCCGCGACCCGCGGCGCCGTCCTCGAGGCCACGATCTCCCGGTTGCGGCGGCTCTGTGACCCCCGCATCGTCGCGTTGTCCGCGACCCTACCCAACGTCGAGGACGTCGCCGACTGGCTCGATGCCCCCTCCGACAATACCTTCGAGTTCGGCGACGACTACCGACCCGTCGACCTCCACGCCAGCGTCGAGACCTACACCCACGGCGAGAACGCGTGGGCGGACAAGTACCGCCGCCTCTACACCGCCCTCGACCTGGCCGAACCCCACCTCGATGCGGGGCAGGCCCTGGTCTTCGTCTCCTCCCGGCAGGACACCGTCCGCGCTGCCGAGAAGGCCCGCGACGAACTCGCGGCCCGCGACATCGACGTCGGCATCCGCGGTGACTACGACCGTCACCAGGCCGCCGACACCCTCGAGAACAAGACCCTCCGCCAGTCCGTCATCGACGGCGTCGGCTTCCATCACGCTGGCCTCGCCCGCGAGGATAAGACCCTCGTCGAGGACTGGTTCCGCAACGGCGACCTCGACCTCCTGTTCTCGACGTCCACGCTGGCCTGGGGCGTCAACCTTCCCGCCCGCTGTGTCGTCATCCGCGACACCAAACTCCACGACCCCCTCGAAGGCGAGGTCGAGATGAGCCCGATCGACGTCCTCCAGATGCTGGGCCGCGCCGGCCGCCCTGGCTACGACGACGTCGGCCACGCCTACGTCGTGGCCGCCCCCGAGGACGCCGACCGGTACCGCCGCCTGCTCGAGGACGGCTCCCCCGTCGAATCCCGGTTGGCCGACCGGCTCGCCGAACACCTCAACGCCGAGATCGCCATGGGCACCGTCCAGGACGTCGAGGACGTCGCCGACTGGCTGGACACCACCTACTACGCGGTCCGGGCGCGACGCCACCCCGACACCGTCGACTCGTTCCGCGACCGCGCCACCGACGCCCTCGACTCCCTGGTCGACCGCGGGTTCGTCGCCACCGACGACCGCGGCCTCGAACCAACGGCGCTGGGCCGCCTCACCTCGCATTTCTACCTCGAACTCGATACCGCCACCCGGTTCCGTGAGCTGCCCGAGGCCCCAACCGAGACCGACGTTTTGACCGCCGTCGCCACCGCCGCCGAGTTCGACAGCGTCACCCTGCGCAGCGACGAGACCGATGCCGTCGCCGACGTCGTCGACGCCACGGATCTCGACGCCGGCGCCCGCAAGGTGCTGGCGGTCCTCACCGCCACGATGGACGGCGGGGTCCCGCAGGCATTGCGCAGCGATGCGTGGGCGATCCGCAGCAACGCCGACCGCCTGTTCGGCGCCCTCGCCGCCTTCTGCGAGGAGTTCCGCACTCCCCACGCTGCCAACCTCGTCCGCCGCATCGCCGCCCGCGTCGAGACCGGTGTCCCCGCGGATGCGGTCGGGCTCACCGCGATCGACGGGATCGGCGCCGGCCGCGCCCACCAACTCGCGGCCGCGGACATCACGACCCCCGCCGACGTGCGAGCGGCCGGCGTCGAGGGCCTGGTCGACGCCGGCCTCGGCGAGGGCGTCGCCGCCCACGTCCACGACCAGGCCACGGCCCTCCCCGCCGTCACCATCGACTGGGCGGGGTTCCCGGACGCCATCGCCGCCGGTGACAACACGCTCCAGGAGGCCACCGTCCACAACGACGGCGCCGGTGCCCGAGCGGGGATCGCGGTCACGGTCAACGACATCGAGATGACCCGGACCGACTGCTATCTCGGCGACGACACAACCGTCCCCGTCGGGGTGTACGGCGCCGACGACGACACCCTCACCTACCGCGTCACCGTCGCCTTCCCCGACCTCCCGTTGGTCCCCGCGACCAGCACCCGCACCGTCGAGGTCACGTGAGTTCAAGGCCGAAGCCGGGGCCAGTCCCGCGGCATGGAGGACGCCGTCCGACTCCTGGCCGGGGACTGCACCGTCACCTATCGTGGCACCGACACCGTCACCCAGCGCGGCGCCGTCCTCGTCCTCGTCAAACCCGACGACACCGTCCTCGTCCACGACGCCGACGGCTACCAACCAGCCGCCTGGCTCACCCGGGGCGACACCGTCGAGATTACCCGCGGCGACGACGGGTTCACCCTCGCTGCGGCCAAGGACGACGCCACCCTCCGCGTCGAGAGTCACACCACCGCCGGCGACCGGTACTATCCCGTCTCACAGGCCGGGGAGACCGTCGGGGACTGCCCGGACTGTGCGGCCGTCCTCGTCCACACCGGCGCCACCATCACCTGCACCGGGTGCCAGACCCGCTATCCCATCCCACGGGACGCCACCCTCACCGGTGATCGGTGTCCGGACTGTGCCCTCCCGACGATGACCGTCGAACGCGGCGCGACCTTCGACGTCTGCATCGACGCCGACTGCGACCCGCTCGACGCCGCCGTCGCCGCCCAGTTCGATTCCGCATGGCCCTGTCCCGACTGCGGGACCGGCATGACGATCGCGACGGGTCGTGGCCTCAGGGCGACCTGTCCCGCCTGCGAGACGACGGTACCGGTGCCACGTGGCACCATCACCGGCGAGTGTCCCTGTGGGTTGCCGTTGTTCAGCACCGCCGACGCCACCCGCTGTTTCGACCCCGGGTGTCCCCGCCGGGAGGACATCGCACCGTAGCCTCTTTGCCCGACCGGGCGACAGCACGCATATGGACGGACGGGTCCGGAACGGCGTCGTCGTCGTCGGCGGCGACGCCCGCCAACGGTTCCACGACGCCCGCGGCTACGGCCGCCCGCTCGACCAGCTCGCCGACGGCCCCGGCGACCAGATCGCGTTGGCACCGGTCGAAGCCGCCCACCTCCTCTTCCGTGGCGACCTCGACACCGTCGATGGCGCCGACTTCCAGACCTACCTCGAGGGACGAGACGCCGCGTTCCTCCCGTTGTTCCTCGTGTACGCGGACCTCCGGGCACGCGGGTTCTACCTCTCCCCGGCCCGGGAGGACTGGGTCGAGGACCCCGCCACCGCCGACCTCGTCGTCTACCCCCGTGGCCAGGGCCCCGACGACGGGGACATCGCCCACCGCGTCCGCGTCGTCGACGAACGGAGCACGCTCGACCCCGTCTCCCTCACCGGTTGTGTCCTCGCCGTCGTCGACGAGGAAAGCGAGATCACCTACTTCGACACCGCCGCCACCGGCCCAACCGGCGACGGCACCCCGACCCCGCCACCCGCGGGAGGTCACCTCCTCGGGGACCGCGTCATCGCCTGGGACCCGCCAGCCGAGCTCCACGACACCGCCTTCTACGGGCAACCCCTCGACGACCGCGACCCCGGTGGCCCGCTCCAACTCTCGTTGGTCGAGGCCGCCTACCTCGGCGCCGAGGGCGTCCTCACCCTCGAGTCCGACGCCGGCCTCCAGGCCGTGATCGACCGCGGCCGCGCCGTCGAAGGCGACCGGTTCGACCGACGGTTACAGACCTACCGCGCGCTCCGCGGGCGCGGGCTCGTGCCCAAGACCGGGTTCAAGTTCGGCGCCGACTTCCGTGTCTACGACGCCTTCGAGAGCCTGGAGAACATCGGTCACTCCGTCGCCCTCGTCCGGGTGCTCGAACCCGACACCTCCCTCCACCCACGGGACCTCGCCCTGGACGTCCGACTCGCCCACGGGGTGCGCAAGACGATGGTGTTCGCGGTCCCGGACACCGAGGCAGTCGATTGGCACACCGTCACCCGCCTCACCCCGTGACCCGGTCGTGATGCCAACGCTTTTGCGCGACGGGCCGTCACCGGACTGCATGACCAAGGAGGACCTCCCCACCGATTCGGTGCCGGACGGCGGCGCGGCCGAGGGTGCAGACGACGTCGTCCTCGACCCGTGGGGAGCCTCCACCGTCGCCGACTACCGAGCGCTGTTCGAGGAGTTCGGCATCGAGGAGTTCGAGGAGATCATCGACACCGTCCCCAACCCCCACTACCTGATGCGTCGTGGCGTCATCTTCGGGCACCGGGACTACCGACGGGTCATCGACGCCCTCCGCGCCGGCGACGACGCGGCCGTCCTCTCCGGGTTCATGCCCACGGGCGACCCCCACATCGGGCACAAGATGGTGTTCGACGAGATCATCTGGCATCAACGTCAGGGCGCCGACGCCTACGGCCTGATCGCCGACCTCGAAGCCCACGCCGCCCGCGGCCTCTCCTGGGCCGAGATCGACGACCACGCCAGGGACTACCTCCTCTCGTTGCTCGCCCTGGGGTTCGACCCCGACGCGGGGGAACTGTACCGCCAGTCCGGGAACCGCGTGGTCCAGGACCTCGCCTTCGAACTCGGCGCCGAGACCCGGCTCTCGGAGCTCGAGGCGATCTACGGGTTCGACGGCGAGACCGACATCTCTCACATGCAGAGTGTCGTCACCCAGATGGCCGACATCCTCTACCCCCAACTCGAGGACCCGAAACCAACCGTCATCCCCGTCGGCCCCGACCAGGACCCCCACGTCCGGCTTGCCCGCGACCTCGCCGACCGCATGCGGTATTTCAAGGTGACCGAAGCCTACGCCAGTTTCGAGGTCGACGACGCCGAACGCGGGGTGCTCCGCGCGGCCTACGAGGCCAGGGACACCTACGCCGAGGACCCGGACCGCCCCCGGTGCCGGGAGGCCGCCGACTGGGTCGCCACCCACCGCCACGGCGACGCCGCCGCCAGCGTCGAAGCGTCGTTACGCGCCGCCGGGAAGGAACCGTTGCGGCCACGGGTCCGCGCATTCGACCGGAATGCCACCGAGGACGCATTCACTGCGTTGATCGACGCCATCGACGGCGAGAAACGCGTCTACGAGGGCCACGTCGACGCCTTCGAGATGACCGCCGCGGAACTGACCGAACTCGCCCGCACCGTCGAACTCGACCACGGCGGGTACGGGTTCGACCGCCCCGCCAGTCTCTACCACCGGTTCATGACCGGGTTGACCGGCGGGAAGATGTCCTCCTCGGTGCCCGCCAGCCACATCAGCCTCCTCGACGACCCCGACGACGGGTACGAGAAGGTCAAGGCAGCGACGACGGGTGGTCGCGAAACCGCCGAACTCCAGCGGGAACTCGGCGGCGAACCAGACGAGTGCCCCGTCTACGAACTCTACGCCTACCTCCTCGCCCAGGACGACGACGAGTTCGCCACCCGCGTCTACGAGGAGTGTGCCAACGGCGACCGCCTCTGTGGCGACTGCAAGGAACAGGCCGCCCGACTCATGCGGGAGTTCCTCGCCGACCACCAGGAGAAACGCGCCGAGGTCGAGGACCAACTCGCCGCCCTCGACATCGAGTTAGAGAGCCCGCGGCGCCGATCCTAACCCCCAACGCTTTTGCGGTGCGGTCCCGGAATCGCGGCCATGACGTCCGAACCCACCGCGGTGTGGCCCGACAACCCAGCGACGCGGCCCGGGTTCGCCACCTTCTTTCTGGGGTGAGACCGGCGGATCCCGACCACACCCCACCGGGTGTGGCGGGTGAAACCGGTCGCGGGATGCCGGAACCGTTACCTGACCGAGCCACCCACCCCACCACACACACACGAATGCCGACACGACTCCCCGAGGCCCAAGCGGCCGTCCTCGAGGCCGCCAGCACCGACGAACAGACCATCGACGACCTCGCCGACGCCACCGACCTCCCGCCAGAGACCGTCACGGGCGCGGTGTACGACCTCGCCGAACGCGGGTTCCTCGCCATCGAGGAGACCACCACCACCGACGTCGCCCTGACCGAGGAGGGCGACCGGTACCGCACCGAGGGACTCCCGGAACTCCGCCTGTACCGTGCGGCGGTCGCGGCCGGCGCCGACCGGACACCCCAACCGCTGGGCGACGTCCTCGAGGCCGCCGACCTCGAGGGGGCGACCGTCGACATCGCGCTCTCGAACTACGCCCGGAAGGACTACGGCAGCATCGAGGCCGGCGAGATCAGTGCCGACCCGGACCGGGACCCCTCGACCGACGCGGAGGCCGCCGCCCTCGAGGCCGCGACCGAGGGCGGCATCGACGACGACACCCGCGAGGCCCTCGTCCGCCGGGACCTCCTCACCGTCGAGGAACACACCACCCGCTCGGTCACCCTCACCGACGCCGGGATCGACGCGCTCATGGAGGGGATCGACCGCCGGGACGGCGTCGGCCAGCTCACCCCCGCGTTACTCACCGCCGGTGACTGGCGTGACGTCGACTTCGCCGAGTACAACGTGGAAGCCGACGCCGAGACCGTATACGGCGGCACCATCCACCCGCTCCGCCAGACCGCCGAACGCGTCAAGGACGTCCTCACCGGCATGGGCTTCCAGGAGATGGCGGGTCCGCACGCCGACAGCGAGTTCTGGATCAACGACTGCCTGTTCATGCCCCAGGACCACCCCGCCCGCACCCACTGGGACCAGTTCGCCCTCGACGTCCCGCCCGCCACCGACCTCCCCGAGGACCTCCTCGACCGCGTCCGAGAGGCCCACCGCAACGGCGTCGGCGAGGACGGCGAGGGCTATCACTCCCCGTGGTCGGAAGCCGTCGCCCGCCAGGTCGACCTCCGCGGCCACACCACCTCCCTGTCGATGCGGTACCTCTCCGGGGCCGCCACCGACGACATCGACCCACCCGCCCGGTTCTTCAGCGTCGAGAAGGCCTACCGGAACGACACCATCGACGCTACCCACCTCCTCGAGTTCTTCCAGATCGAGGGCTGGGTCATGGCCGAGGACCTCTCGGTCCGGGACCTCATGGGGACCTTCACCGAGTTCTACGAGCACTTCGGCATCACCGACCTCCGGTTCAAACCCACGTACAACCCCTACACCGAACCCAGTTTCGAGCTGTTCGGCCACCACCCGACCACCGGGGACCTCATCGAGGTCGGGAACAGCGGCCTGTTCCGCCCCGAGGTCCTCGACCCCCTCGAGGTCGACTGTGACGTCATGGCCTGGGGCCTCGCCCTGGAACGGTTGATGATGCTGATGACCGGCGCCGAGGACATCCGCGACGTCCACGGCACCCTCGTCGACCTGGCGTTCCTCCGCTCCGAGGAGGTGGTGTACTGATGCCCGTCGTCGAGGTCGACCCCGACGAGCTCCGTCGACTCACCGGGCACACCGACAAGACCGACGACGACCTCCGGGAGGACCTGTTCGCCCTCGGCCTCGAGTACGAGGGCGAGACCGCGGACGGCGCCTTCGAACTCGAACTCGAGTCAGACCGCCTCGACCGCCTCTCCCCCACCGGCGTCGCCCGCTCGCTGCGCTACCAGTACGGCGACGACCGCGGCGTCTACCGGCCCTCGACCACCGCCGGCGACTGGACCATCGAGGTCGAGGATAGCGTCCCCGACCAACGCCCCTACGTCACCGGCGCCATCGTCCGCGGCCTCGACCTCGACCAGGCCGCCCTCGATGCCATCCTCCAGCTCCAGGAGAAACTCCACGCCACCATGGGCCGGGACCGGGCGAAGGGCGCCATCGGCATCCACGACCTCACGATGCTGAAAGGCACTCCCCTCCAGGGCCAGGACCCCGAGGACACCGTCGCCGACGGTCCATCGATCACCTACCGCGGCATCGCCCCCGACGGCGACCGGTTCGTCCCCCTGGACAGCGACGCCGAACTCACCCCCGAAGCGGTCCTCACCGACCACCACATCGGATCCGAGTACGCCGACCTCGTCGCCGACTACGACCGCTACCCAGCGATCTACGACGACGTCGGCCTCTTCTCGTTTCCCCCGGTCGTCAACGGTCGCCGCACCGAGGTGTCCACGGACTCCCGGGACCTGTTCGTCGAACTCACCGGGACCGACCAGTGGACCATCGACCGCATGGCGACGATCCTCTGCTATGCCCTCGACGCCCGCGGCGGCCAGATCGAGACCGTCGCCGTCGAGTACCCCGACCGCACACTCGACCGCCCCGACCTCGAGACCCGCGTCAAACACGTCGCCCACGACCGCATCGAAGCCACGTTGGGCACCACGCTCGACACCGAGACCGTCATCGACCTCCTCGAACGGAGCGGCCACGACGCCGAGGCCATCGACCCCGACACCTACGCCGTCACCGTTCCCCCGTACCGCGTCGACGTCCTCCACCCCGTGGACCTGGTCGACGACCTCGGACGTGCCTACGGGTTCAACAACCTCGTCCCACGGTACCCCGACATCGGCACCGTCGGCGGGCGCCACGAACCGTCCCGCCACGAGCGCGCGGTACGGGACCGCCTCACCGGGTTGGGGTTCGAGGACCTGCTGAACTTCGTGTTGACCGGCCGGAACACCAACTTCGCGGCCATGAACCTCGACCCGACCGACGACGCCTACGGCGCCCACGACCCCGCGACGATCACCGAACCCTACAGCCAGGCCTACGAACTCGTCCGCACCTGGGTCCTGCCCTCGGTCCTGTCGGTCCTGGGCAACAACACCCACCGCGCCTACCCACAGGACCTCGCCGAGATCGGCGTCGCCGCCCACGTCGACACCGACGAACCGACGAACGTCGCCGAACACCGGGCGGTCGCCGCCGTCCTCGCCCGCCACGACGCCTCCTACGAGGACGCCCGCAGCCGCCTCCAGGCGCTGGCCCGCAGCTTCGATGTCGGTCTCGCGACCCCCGCGACCACCCACCCGTCGTTCATCGACGGGCGGGTCGCCGCCGTCGAACTCGAGGGCGCCCGCGTCGGGGTGATCGGCGAACTCCACCCGTCGGTCCTGGTCGGCTTCGATCTGGAACTGCCGGTGGCGGCCTTCGAGTTCGACGTCGCCGCACTCCGGTAGGTCCGCTCAGAAGTCGTGTTCGACCTGGTCGGGATTGGCCTTCTGGATGATGATCTTGTCTTCGCGAACCCGGACGAAGACCTCGTCACCGATTTCGAGGCCCGCGACCGCGAGTTCGTCCTCGTGGAGGTTGATGTGGGCGTTGTGGTACTGGCCGTCCTCGCCTCGCGCCCCGCTTGGACTGAGTTTCTTCTTGCGGACCATCGCGGTATCGTACGTGGGGCTCGCGCGAGCCGACACTTAAGCCTGTCCGAGACGACCGGTGGCGACGCCCTGTCACCCCGGCCGGGAGCGCGCCCGGTGGCACTCGACCGCGCGCACGCCCTCACACCCCCGGGTCACACGGGGGTATCCCGGTGTCTGCCCCGAATCTCAGTTCATCGTACTTAACGCTGTCGGCCGTTTCGCCGGTATATTTATGATACCCGATATGCAGATAATTCCTGGGGTGAAACCATGGTACGAGAAGACGGTAAGCGGAACTTCGCGCTCCGGGACGACGCGGGTAACGAAGACAGCGTGTTCAGCGGGAGCACGCCCCGACAGGCCGCACTGAAGGCGGCCCGGCGACTGGACAACGTCGGCAGCTCCGAATCCAGTGCCGACCGCGTCGAGATCCGGCTCCGCGAGAAAGGCACCGACAAGGTCCACATCTACGACGCGTGGGCGTGGAACGAGAGCGCTCCCTCCGATGCGCCGGACTGGATGCCCAACGAGATCACCGAGGCCAACGTCTCCAAGAACGGCATCGAGCACCTCGACGAGTAGTCGTCTCTGCGCCGACACCAGTCTCACTTCTTTGGCCCCGACCCGGGACCTCCGTGTGAGGTCCTCCCAGGCCGCCCGCAATCCGAGACAGTTTTGTACGACCGGGGGTTCCGGACGGAGTGGACGTCCGGACCACCGCGGACGCGGGGACGCCGAACCGTGTCCCTTAAGTGTCCGAGGGCACTCCGGACGGAGTGGATTCGGACGACGGGTCGGCCGTCGTCCACGCGTCGGACCCCGACCGCCAGCCGGTCGACGCGATCCCCGGGTCGAAGGCCTTAAGAGGTCGCTCGGGATATATTCGGGTCCGGAGAAATGAGGATTCCGCCCCTGCGGTCCAGCCGTACAGACGGTATCTGATGTTAGCCTCGATGGTTTGGTGACACCCGGTCGGCCGAACGGCCGATCGAAGAACACACCTTCGTGTGTTCCCGCCAGCCGGCCACCATGCCGGCACATTCTGGTTGATCCTGCCAGAGGCCATTGCTATGGGAGTCCGAT
>JBDGTJ010000013.1:0-17839 GCA_042216925.1 Halobacteriaceae archaeon | reverse complement strand
TTCCGGGAGACCCGGCTCGCCGTCGAGATCCAGAAGATCCGGGACGCCAACCACAGCCGCGAAACCAAGCCCTACGAGATCACCGACGAGGGCATCAACGTCTACCGACAGGCGAACATCTTCTGAGCGTCACCGGACGACGGTGACCGGGATCGGCGACCGCCTGACGACGGTCTCTGCGACACTGCCCAGCAACACGCGCGTGACCCCGGACCGGCCATGACTCCCCATGACGATGTGGTCGAACCCCTCCTCCTCGGCGTAGTCGACGATCACCCGTGCCGGTCGCCCGAGTTCAACGACATCGTCGATCTCGCCGTCGAACCCGGTCGCCTCGACGGTGTCCCGTGCCTCTTCGAACAGTTCCTGGGCCGCCTCCTCGCTTTCCTCGTACCACTCCTCTGAGTACCCGGGGACCGGCGAGGCCTGGCCCCCGTACCCGGCCTCGATCGGATCGATCACGTGGAGCAGTGTCACGGCGGCGGCGGGATACTCCGTCAACACGTACTCTAGGGCTTCCGTCGATTGCTCGGACCCGTCCATCGGGAGGAGGATGCGTTTGCTCATACCTCCACCAACACGCGCACACCGGTAAAAGGTAGCGGGCGTTCCCAGGAACCCAGATCAGTCACGGCCATGCCGCGTCAGACAGGTGGGCAACCCGACGAGCTCGACGGGTTCGCTGTTGTCCGGAGAGTACACCACCATCTGCCCGGTCTCCATGTAGGGCACCTTCGACTCCAGGTTCGCGGGGATGTTCACCGCCGAGATCGCGTCCTCGTCCCCGAGGTTCAACACAATCGTCGTATTGATCTGCTTGAACACTGCGTCGGCAACGTCCTGGGGGTCCTGGGTCACCAGGAACAACCCCAACCGTTCCTTGCGCCCCTGTTTTGCGGCATCGGTGAACTTCCCGATCACCTTCCGGGCCTGGACACTGTCGGCGTCGGTGAGGAAGTTGTGGGCCTCGTCCATCCCCACGATCAACGGCGTCTCCGCGATCCGGTCGTAGGTCGGATCGTTCGATAGTTTCTCGTCGACGAGCAGCGTCGCCACCGCCAACACCACCGTCTCCGCCGCCCGCGAGGAGGTGATGTGATAGGTGGGGACCACCGTCAATCGCCCGGGGCGGACGAACTGGTCGACGAGGTCCGTGATCGGCGGTGCCGCCTGATCGAAGACGCCGGCGGGCATCCCCAAAACCCGCCGGTACACCGCATCGAAGGTCGCCTCGTGGACCCGGCCACTCTCATCGAGGCCCTCCCGTAGCGTGGGGTCCTCCAGGAAGGCGACGAACTCGTCGTAGGTCTCACCGCCCTCCCGGAAGAACCGGTCCAACAGCGTCGAGAGGGCCGCGTACTGGTTGTCGTTGAGCTCCGCGGACGCCACCAGCCACGGATTGCCGGCCACCATCGAGAACGGGACGGTGAACGGCACCTGCTCGGCGCCGTGGTGGCTGGCGGCGTAGGTGGCGTCACCAACCTGGGGGACGAAGGCCACCGTGTCATCGTGCCCGCCGTACGCGATGCCCTGGCGCTCCCACTCGCGTTCCTCGTCACCGGTGGCCTCGGGGTTGTCGTCGTGCATCTGGGCGTACTCGTCCTGGGGGTCGAACTGCACCACGGCCGCCCGCGGGGTCCGGGATGCCCCCGCCTCCACGGGGTAGGTGCGTTCCGGGGCGAGGAACTGGCGTAACACGTTCTTGGCCGTGTGGGTCTTGCCCGAACCGGTCCCGCCAGCGACGAGGGTGTGCCGGAACACGAGCGGGTCCCCAACCGTGTAATCATCGTTCAACCGGTAGTCGATCACCGGCGGTTCCGCCGGGGTCGTGACGCGTTCACCGCCGACCGCGAGATGACCGAGGAACACCCCCTCCTCGGGGATCGCCAACCCCGTCTTGATCTTCGTGACGTCGTCTGCCTCCCGGACCACCGTCTCGGGGCGGGGCACCCGATCGGGCATCCGCCGGTGGAGCTCCCCATCCTCGGGGTAGAGCACTGCCCGCGGATCCAGGGCGGCGATGAACTTGTAGTCCCGTTCGTCGATGCCCGCCGCCCGCATCGCCCTGCGTGCATGGATCTCCGTGGCGTCGTCGGCCGTGAACGCCTGCACGTACTCGACCGCGTTCACCCGGCAGAACAGGGTCTCCTCGTCGTGGTAGGGCGCCAAAACGTAGGCCCCGACCCGGACGGCCTCCCGGCGGTCCGCGGTCACGTAGGCCCGCAACCGCGTGTCATCGGCATCCTCTGCGATCCGTAACCCCTCGGACACCGCGATGACGCCCAGGGCGTCCTCGGCGGCGACCGGTTCGAGACCCGGGTCCTGGAACGACTCCTCGCCCTCCTCGCTGTCCTCGCGACGGTACGCATCGAAGTCACCGAGGTCCCGATCCGCCATGTCCCCGAGGTGACGCCGCCGCCCCAAACCCCTTTCGGGCGCGGCACCGCGGTTATGGTGACGGCGCTCCTAGGCCTACCTGATGCTGTTGGTCCAGGGCTCGGCGGGCGGGACGACGCTGACGGGCACCCTCTACGAACGGGGCGAGGATCCACCCACGTTCCGCGGCGCGCCCGACGGCGCGGAACCCTACGTCTGGCTCTGCGATGAGTTCTACCCCGTCGAAGACGGCGGCGTGGTCCAACGAGTGGAAAACCGCAGTGTCAACGTCGCCTTCGAGTCACCGATGCCCCGCGGGTTCGACACGCGTGACAGCGCCATCGCTGCGGCACGCGACCATCTCCGCACCCAGTTCGCCCGCCTGGGCATCCCCGAAGCCGACGTCGCCATCGACGTCATCCCCGCCGATCCCGCCTAACCCACGGTGTACTCGTCGAACCGACGGGCGGCATAGCGAGTCCCGTACCACGATACCGGCGTGACCAACGCGAGCGCCACCACCACACCACCGATCTGCACCACGGTCGGCGACACCCCCGTGACCGCGGCGACGGCCGCGGTCAGCATCGGTACCTGGGTGGCGATCGCCGGCGCCGCCAACACCAACAACACCACCGAGTACGTGAGAAACGCCCAGGTTGATGGCACGACGACCGACCGGCTCCGCGCCACTGTCGCCGCCTCGTACCGCGGGAAGGCCACACCGATCCCGGTCGCCACCCCCGCCGCCCCCACGCACAACGCGACCGCCCCGACCGTCACGCCGACCACCGCGAGCGGCGACAACGGACTCGCGATGGCCAACGCCGCCGTCGCGACCAGCGTCACCGTCGCCCCCGGCACCAACCCGGCGGCCACCAGCCCCGTCACCACCGCCCGTCCGTCGACCCCCGTCGTCACCGTGATCGGCAACACCGCGCCCTCGTCGCCGAGCGGGTTCAACCCGAACGCTGCTCCGGTCGCCCACGCCCCATAGACCCCCACCACGGCCGGTAACGTCGCCGTGACAGCCCCGGCCCGGATCGCCTCCTGGGCCGGCTGGAACAACACGAACAACGGGTAGACGACGTAGACGAGTTTGAGCGGGGACCGCCTCGCCCGTACCCAGCTTTTCTTCGCCACCCACGCTGCGGGGTGCCCGATCACCCCCGCCAACCGCGTGGCAGACGTCGACGACGTCTCGGTGGGCCCCGCCTGCACCGGGTCGGCATACCAGTGGACGCCCGCGACCCACACCACAGCTCGGAGACTCGCGACGACCAGAATCACCCCGCCGACACCCGCCGCTGTGGCCTGCAGTGGGTTCGCGGCCGGGACGACGGAGATCAACGCCAGGTCCGCGAACCACGCCACCGGTGACGCCTGGGTCGCGGTCACCACCGGTTCCAGGATGTCGTCGATCCGGTTCGTGGTCAGCAACCAGAGGTACGCGAGGAATCCGATGCCACCGATCGCGAGCCGATGTCGCACCAGGAACCGAGACTGCCCGAACAGATGGGTCGCCCCCAACCCGAGTGCGAACCCGAGGACGAACGCCGCCACCAACACCACCCCGAGACTCCCGGTGACCAACACGAACGCGCCGAGGTCGCCGACCCCGACCGCGAACGCCGCGGCCGCGACGATCAATGGCACGACGAACAGGCCGCCGATCCGGACGAACGACGCCAGTACGATCCCGCCGACCACGTCGGCGTGGGGGACCGTCGTCAGCAACGCATCCCGCTGGTCGACGCTCCCCAACTGGATCGCCGTGAGATACGTCGTGAACAACACCGTCCCGGTGAACACCGCCGCGGGCACGAGCGCCCCTGCCTCGAGAGGGGTCTCGACCGTCCCCGCGGCGACGGCCGTCCCGGCGGCGTACCCGCCGACCGCCACCGCCACCACCGCGACCCCGCCGAACAGCAGCGCCACCACCATCACCCCCTGTTGGATCCTGCCCTTCGTCCGGAACTGTCGCCAGGACCGTCGCAGTTCCACCACCGCGATCGATGCGGCGTGTCCCGGGGTCGGGAACCCCCTCATCCCGGATCGGTGCCGATCGTCGCCTCGTCGTCGTACCCGCCGGTCACCGACAAGAAGACGTCCTCGAGGGTGCCCTCCGCCCCGGTCTCGACCCGGCGTTTCAACGTCTCCGGGTCGCCTTCGGTCACCAGTCGCCCGTCGGACAACACCCCGATGGTGTCCGCGAGTTCGTCGACCACGGGGAGGATGTGCGTCGACAGGAACACCGTCGCCTCGGCGTCGGCTGCCATGGACGCGATGGTGTCCCGGACCGTGCGGGCGGCCCGTGGATCGAGGCCACTCGTGGGCTCATCGAGGAACACCACCGCCGGCTCGTGCAGGATCGCCTGGATGATCCCGGTCTTCTGTTTCATCCCCTTCGAGAACGTCGAGATCCGGCGGTCGGCGTCATCCGCCAACCCGAACCGGTCCAACAACGACTCGATCCGGGCGTCGGCCCGGTCGGCGGGCAGGTCTCGTAACCCGGCGATATACCGCAACTGTTCCCGGGCGGTCAACTCCTCGTGGAGCGGCGGGTCCTCGGGCAGGTACCCGATGCTGGCGACGACGCCCTCCCGGTCGCTGACCGGGGCGCCAGCCACCGTCGCGGTTCCGCTCGTCGGCGTGGTCAACGTCGTTAACATCCGCATCGTCGTCGTCTTTCCGGCGCCGTTGGGGCCGAGGAACCCGTAGACGGTCCCCTGGGGGATCCACAGGTCAAGGTCGTCGACGGCGACCGTGCCGTCGTAGCGTTTGGTCAGTCCCTCCGCCCGGATGGCCGTCCGGGACTCCGCCGCTGGGGTGTCCATGGCTCCGTCGTCGGTCGCCGCTGTGAAACCGGTTACGCACCGCCACGAACCGAACGCCTAACCCGTTCCCCGCCGACGATGGCGTATGCTCGACATCGGCGATCCCGTGCCACGTTTCGACCTCCCCGACCACGACGGGGACCGCGTCACCAGTGAGGCCCTCGCTGGCGACCGGTACGTCCTCTATTTCTACCCTGAGGCCGCGACCCGCGGCTGCACCATCGAGGCCCGGTCGTTCCGCGACGCCTGGGACCGATTCGAAGACCGAGACCTCCCCGTCTACGGGGTGAGTCTCGACCCCGTCGAGAAGATCGCGGCGTTCCGCCGCGACGAGGAGTTACCGTTCACGCTGTTGAGCGACCCAGATGGCACCACCGCGAAGGCCTTCGGCGTCTACACGGAACGGGACCACGAGGGCGAGACCATCGAGATCGCGGAACGGCACACGTTCGTCGTCGGCCCCGACGGCACCATCGAACGCGTCTACACCGACGTCAGTCCCGCCGACCACGCCGAGGAGATCCTCGCCGACCTCGAGTAGGGGTCATCGAGCCCAGCGGATGTCGTCGTAAGTGCTGGCCTCGGGACTGTCGAAGGCCGCCTCCAAGGCCGTGATCAGCGCCCGGGTCTCGTCGTGCCCGATGCGGGCGAGGTCGTCGGCCCGGCCGATCGCCGTGGGCGGGCCCGCCTCGGCGGCGACCTCCCGGACGACGTGGTCCCGAACCGCCTCCCGGACCACAGCGTCTTCGGCGAACCCTCGCGGGAGTTCGACCTTGTACGCCACGTCGGTCCGGGGATCGTACACGACGAAGAACGCGACCTCGTAGGCCGTGGGCTCGTGGCCACGGTCGACCCCGGCGTCCCCCGTCGCGAAGGCGCCATCGGCTCCCAACCGCGAGAAGAACCAGTTCGTCCACGCCAACTCGTCGGTGCGGCGGTGCGAGCCGTCGTGTTGTTCGAGGACGTGACAGAACAGATCGAGGTCGCTCGCCCACGGGGTGGACGCCCCCGCCGACCGCAGCGCCCGCAACAACGCCGTCGACCGCGCGTTCTTCACAAATCCCACGAGTGGCACGCCCCGGTCGAGACACCGGTCGACCAGCGTGAGGTAGTTGTCGACGACCTCCTCGACGAGGGGTTCGTCGGCGACCAGGTCCCGGAGGCCACGGTGGCGTTGGGCCCACGTCACGAGTTGCTTGGGGTAGACCGGCCCGTCGAGGAGCAGGCACTCCTCGACGGCATCGATGTGGGCGAGGGCGTGACTGCTCTCGGCGAGGTACAGGCTCAACCCGTGGACGACACGTTCCTGGTCTCTGGCGAGGTCGCCGACCTGGACGATGCGCGCCCGACCGAACTCGTCGTCGAAGGTCGTCCAGTCCCGGTCCAGGTCGACGCGGACGTCGTTGCTGTGGACGCTTTTCACGATGGTGCGGGCGCGGTGGACGTCCAGATCGGAGGGGACCCTGGCCATCGCGGCTTGGGCGACGTCGACCACCAACCCGTTCCGGAACGTCCGCGGGTTGATCGTCCCGGAGTCCAGACCATGCACCGTCTCGAAGGCCGCGGGTTGTAACCCCACCTCGTCGAGCGGGGCCGCGAACCGAGCGCGGTCATCGACCGGCTCGATGACCGTCTCACCGTCGACGGCCACCCCGTCGAGGTACGTCGCCCAGACCTCGTCCGCGAGCGCCCGGTGATCGGCCTCGTTGGCGGCGTTGCTGATGCTGCGCGCCAGGTCCGCGATCCCCGTCCGATGCACCGGGTCCAGGGTCATACCACCGCCTCGCCGCCCCGCGGTCATAAACGTAGGCGAGTCCCGGTGCGAGGCCGAAGGGTAATCAGGCCGGCCCGCCTCGGCTCGAGCATGGACGCGGCGCTGGTGATCCTCGATGGCTGGGGGGTGGCCCCACCCGACCAACGGGGTCGGGACGCCGTCGGCTCGGCCGACACGCCGGCCTTCGACGCCCTCCGCGATGCGGGAGCCTCGAACACGGTTCGGACCGACGGCCCGACGGTGGGGTTGCCCGCAGGCCAGATGGGTAACAGCGAGGTCGGCCACCTCACCATCGGCGCCGGCCGCATCGTCAAACAGGCCTACACCCGCATCGAGGAGGCGATCGAGGACGACGCCCTCGCGGCCGTCGATGCGATCGCGGGCGCCTTCGATCACGTCAGGGCCACCGGCGGGCGCCTCCATCTCATGGGGTTGGTCAGCGACGGCGGCGTCCACGGGGACTACACCCACCTCACAGCCCTCATCGACGCCGCCGCCGACCGCGACATCCCCGCGACCACCCATGCCTTCACCGACGGGCGTGACACCTCGCCCACCGCCGGGGAACGGTTCGTCGCCGCCCTCGAACGCGCCGCGGCCGCCGCCGGCACCGGGGGCATCGCCACCCTCGCCGGCCGGTACTACGCGATGGATCGCGACCAGCACTGGGACCGCACCCACCAGGTGTACGACGCCATCGTCAACCGACGGGCCTCACACGACGCCCGATCGGGCGTGGCCGCCGTCCAGGCCGGCTACGACCGCGGGGAGACCGACGAGTTCATCGAACCCACCATCGTCACCGACCGTCCCGCCCTCGCCGACGGGGACGCCGTCATCTTCTGTAACTTCCGGGCCGACCGCGCCCGCCAACTCGTTCGCATGCTCGGCGACGTCGACCCCGACTGGCCCCAGGCCACGACCCCGCCGGACACCCACCTCGTGACGATGACCGAGTACGACCGCACGTTTCCGTTCCCCGTCGCCTTTCCCCCACGGGAACCGAACCACGTCCTCGGCGCCGTCGTCGCCGAGGCCGAGTGCACCCAGCTCCGCGTCGCCGAATCCGAGAAGTACGCCCACGTCACCTACTTCCTCAACGGCGGTCGGGAGATCGAGTTCGACGGCGAGATCCGCCGGATCGTCCCGAGCCCCGACGTCCCCACCTACGACCAGCAACCCGCGATGAGCGCCCCCGCCGTCACCGACACCACACTCGAGGTCCTCGACGCCGATGACCCGGACCTCCTCGTTGTGAACTACGCCAACGCCGACATGGTCGGCCACACCGGTGACTTCGAGGCCGCCGTCGCCGCCGTCGAGGCCGTCGACACCGAACTCGCCCGACTCCGCCCCGCCCTGGAAGCCGCCGACAGCCACGTCATCGTCACCGCCGACCACGGCAACGCAGACGACATGGGCACCCCCGAGGAACCCCACACCGCCCACACGTTCAACCCCGTCCCCGTGACCTACCTCGCACCGGACGGCACCGACGGCGGCCACACCATCCCCGACCCGGGGGAGCTCCGGGACCTCGCCCCCACGATCCTCTCGCTCCTCGATCTCGCGGTCCCCGCGGAGATGACCGACACTTCGCTGCTGGACTGACACCCCTCACTCGCGGAGGTCGTCGTAGACGACCTCGCCACCGACGATCGTCGCCACAACGTCGATGTCAGCGATCGCATCGACCGCCCACGGCGAGTCCTCCAGCACGACGAGGTCGCCGAACTTCCCGGGCTCGACGCTGCCCATCCGGTCCTCGTCGAAGCCCGCGGCGGCCGCCCCGTGAGTGTACCCGCGGAGGGCCTCGGTGACGTTCAACCGCTGCGCCCGGTGGGGCGCTGTCACGACCTGGTCGATCCCGAACAACGGATCCATGGGCATACAGTCACTGCCCAACGCCACGGTCACACCGGCGTCCGCCATCGCACCGAACCGGTTCGTGCGCGCGGCGCGGTCGGCCCCCAACCGCGTCTCGTACAGGCCGTCGGCCCGCCCCCACTTCAGGAAGTTTGGCTGCATCGACGCCACAACCCCGTGCTCGACGAACCGGTCGATGGCGGCGTCGTCCGCCAGTTCAGCGTGTTCGATGCGGTGTCGATCCTCCGGGGTGCCGTGGGCCGCGATCGCATCGAGGGCCGCCGCCACCGCCTCGTCCCCGATGGCGTGGATCGCAACCTGGAAGCCGGCGTCGGTCACCCGGGCGACACGGTCCTCGAGGGACGCCGGGTCGACCACCCACTGCCCGGTCCCGTCGCCGTCGGCGTACGGCGTCGAGACCTTCGCGGTGCGACCGCCGAAACTCCCGTCGGTGAACGTCTTGATGGCGCCGGTCTGCACCCACGGCGACCCGTGGTCGGGGTGGAGGCCGACCTCGGTCACCGCGTCGATGTGGTCCCACCAGTAGTTCACCCGCACCCGCAACCGCAACGCATCCGCGACCGCCATCGACCGGTAGACCTGGGGCGCGTGGGACTGTCGCACCATGTCGTGCACGGCGGTCACCCCGCGTTCGTGGGCGACGGCCTGGGCGGCCGCCACCAGCTCGCGGGTCTCCGCCCGGTCCGGGGCGACAGCCTCCCGGGCGACCGACACCGCATCCTCGACGAGCACCCCGGTCGGCTCCCCGCCCGCTGTCTTTACGTCCTCGTCGGGCAAGTCCGCCTCGAGCCGGTCGAGGGCCACCGAGTTGACTGTTGCCGTATGCCCGTCCTCACGCAGTGCCAGGACCGGCCGATCCTCGCTCACCGCGTCGAGGTCCGCCCGGGTGAGATACCGTTGGGTGGTCCACGTGCTCTCGTCGAACCCGTAGCCCTGCACCCACCCGGTTGTCTCCTCGGCGTGGGCCTCCAACACCCGCACGGCCTCCGCAGGGCTGTCCACGGTCCGGAGGTCAGCGTGGACCCGGTACCGACCGACACTCGAGAGATGGGTGTGGGCGTCGACGAACCCCGGCAACACCACGCGACCACCGACGTCCATGACGGTGGTCTCAACGGATTCGAGGAACCCCACCTCGTACCTCGACCCAACCCGAACCACCCGACCGTCACGGACCGCCACCGCCTCGGCCGTCCGGTCCCCCTGTGGGGCGAGGGTGTGGACCTCCGCGTTCTCGAGGATCAGGTCAGCGGCCCTGGTCATGCCCTCGCCGGGTGCCGGCACCGGCAAAACCGTTCGGGTCCCGGGGCCCTAGGTACTTGTGTGGCCAGGGTGACACCCGAATATGGGCGATCGGGGCAAACGCGTCATCGCTTTCGTCATCGGCGCCGTCCTCGCCGCGTTCGGGCTGGCCATCGGGGCCGGCGGTGTCTGGTGGACCCTCACCCAGGACGGGATCGTCTACCTCCTGGTGTCGGTGTTCGGCGTGGTGTTCGTCCTGGCCGGGAGCACCTTCGTCTACCTCGCGGTCGTCGACACCGACCACTGGGCCGACGAGGGCCTGGACAGTCCCAGCGTCGGCGTCGGCCCCGGCTGGGGCGGCGACGAGTAATTCTGGACCGATAACGGTTAGGGGGCCGGCCCCGCCACCCCGACCATGGTCGACCCAGCGGAACTCGCCGACCGCGTCGAGGACGGCGACCTCGCGCTCTACGAACTCGAAACCGTCGCCGACGCCGACACGGCCACGGCAGTGCGACGCCTCGTCGTCGAACGCCGCACCGACGCCACCCTCGACACCGTCGGGGACTACGCCTTCGACGCCGTCGACGCCGAGTCCAACATCGAGAACATGATCGGCGCCACCCAGATCCCCGTCGGGATCGCCGGCCCCCTCCCGGTCGCCGGACAGGCCGCCACCGAGGACTACCACGTTCCGCTGGCCACCACCGAAGGCGCTCTCGTCGCCTCCGTCAACCGCGGGTGTTCGGCGATCCGGGCCGCCGGCGGTGCCACCGCCCGCGTCACCGCCCACGGGATGACCCGTGCCCCCGTGTTCAAGGTCGCCGACGTCGCAACCGCGGCCGACGTCGTCGACTGGGTGCAGGCCCACGAACCCAGCCTCCGGGAGGCTGCCGAGTCCACGACCAGTCACGGCGAACTCCTGGACGTCACACCCTACGTCGTCGGCGACAACGTCTTCCTCCGGTTCAGCTACGACACCAAAGACGCCATGGGGATGAACATGGCGACGATCGCCACCGACGCCGCCTGCGACGTCGTCGAGGCCGAGACCGACGCCTCGCTCATCTCCCTCTCGGGGAACCTCTGTTCGGACAAGAAACCCGCCGCCATCAACGCCGTCAACGGTCGCGGCCACACTGTCACCGCCGACGTCCGCATCCCGCGGGAGACCGTCCGCAATCGCTTCGACACCACACCCGAGGCCATCGAGGCCGTCAACACCCGGAAGAACCTGATCGGATCGGCCAAAGCCGCGAGCCTCGGGTTCAACGCCCAGGCCGCCAACGTCGTCGCCGCCGCGTTCCTCGCGCTCGGCCAGGACGAGGCCCACGTCGTCGAGGGCGCCAACGCCATCGTCAGCATCGACGCGCGGCCGGACGAACTGTACGCCAGCGTCTCGCTGGCAAGTCTCAACGTCGGCACCATCGGTGGCGGCACCGACCTCCCCACCCAACGGGAGGCCCTCGACGTCCTCGGCCTCAGCGGTGGTGGCGATCCGCCGGGAACCCACGCCGACGCCCTCGCGGAGGTCATCGCTGCCGCCGCCCTCGCCGGCGAACTCTCGTTGCTCGCCGCCCTCGCCGCCGACGTCCTCGCGGACGCCCACGCCCAGCTCGGGCGCTGACCTCCAGTTTTAGTTCCGCCCCGCTCCAGGCCGCCCCTTAATTCAATGGCATCACAACCCACAACGAGCCGGGGCGGCCGGCCTCTCCACCATGGACTCGGACGATGGTCAGTCACCGGTCGCGGCCGCAGCCCTCGCACGGTGGCTGCGACTGTTGCGACTGCTGTTCACGGTCGTGTTACTCGCCATCGGCGTCTGGCGAGCACTCGCCGGGTTATAGAACGCGGTCGAGCCACTCGTCGGCCCCGACCAAGACCAGGCCACCGATCGCCAACAACACCAACCCCCCGAACAACACGACTGTCGGCCCGCCCGAGGTCCCCCAGACGAACCCGGCCCACCCAACCGCCGACACGACCTGGGCCACCCCACGGCGTCGCTGCCCGGTCTGCCACCGATCGACACCGCCCAGGGCGAACCCCACCGCGAAGATCGCGCCACCGACCTGGAACACGTCGACGACGGTGGCCCCGATGGTCACCGTTTCCCAGACCAGACTCACGACGACGAGGATGCCGCCAACGACCACGACGATGCCCGACGCCAGCGTCAACGGCCCGGTCCGCGGTGCCTGCCCAGCCATAGCGGGCGTTCCCCTGGCCGGTCCTAATACCTATCGCACCGGTTAAAGGAGCCGATACACGCCATCGCGTTCCGTGGCCTCGCCCTCCCGGACCAACCGTCCTAACACCGTGCGCGCCGCCTCGGCGTCGACCCCGCGATCGGTCGCGTACTCGACGATGGCGGCCTCGGTCGCCTCGTCGACCGTCCGCACCGCCGCCGTGACGATCGCTCGCCGATCCGTGGGCTCGCCCGCAGCATCGTCCGTGGGTACCGATGCCGGGTCGATCCCCGACCCCGCCAGGTACTCAGCGTCATCGACGACCGGTGTCTCGACGTCGGCGGCCGCGATGTCGGTGGGGACGTCATCGGCGTCGGCCCGGTCGGCGAGCATCGTCGTCCGCGCCTGCCGGGCGGCCTCGGCGTCCTCTGTCGTCACGAACTGCTTCAACCGATCGAACCGGTGGCGGGTCCCACACCGGGGACACCCCGTCGTCTCCACGTCGGTCTCGACCACCCACAGTGCAGCACACGACGAACACCCGACGACCGCATACATGGAGGCTGCTATCCCAGCCCCGCAGAAAAACCCGTGGCTCTACGCGTCCCCGAGCTGTCCCCACTCGCCGCGGAAGAACGTCAACGCCGCCGCCTCCCCGTCGAGGACGTCGGCCGCCTCGATCGCGCCGACGTAGATCGTGTGATCGCCGGCCTCGTGGGCCTCAGCCACCGTGCAATCGAGGTACGCCAACCCATCGTCGAACACCGGGGCGTCGGTGACGTGGGTCGAGGTCGCCCGCGTCTCGAATGGGGAGTCCGCAAGGACGGTGATATCTGCGAAGTGCTCGCCGAGGTCCCGCTGGTCGGCGGCCAGCATCGTCACCGCGAACGCGTCCACCCCGGCCTCGAACCGGTCATAACACGTGGTGTCGTGATCGACACACACCAGACACAACGGCGGATCCATCGAGACACTCGAGAACGCGTTCACCGTCATCCCGTGTGGCGGGTCCCCCGGCTGTGTCAGTACCGTCACCCCGGTCGCAAACGATCCCATCACGGATCGGAACGTCTCCTCGTCGACGGCCATACCCAGCCTACCGGCACCGACGGGAAAAACGTACCTGCCCGACCCCTTCAGGCCAGCTCCCGGATCCGGTCGGCGACCTCCGACCCGAACTGGGCGGTGCCGAGGAGCTCGGCGTCCTCCCGCTCCCGTTCGAGGTCGTAGGTCACCCGCCCCGCCTGGATCTGTGCCTCGACGGCGTCGGCCACCAGTTGTCCCGCGTCGTCCCACCCCATGTACTCCAGCATGATCCGACCGGACAGGATCATCGCCGACGGGTTCACCTTGTCCTGGCCCGCGTACTTGGGCGCGCTCCCGTGGACGGGTTCGGCCAGGCACCGACCGAACCCGAAGTTCGCGCCGGGCGCGATCCCGAGCCCGCCGATCTGGGCGCCAGCGGCGTCGCTGAGGTAGTCTCCGTTGAGGTTCGGCATCGCCAACACGTCGTACTCGTCGGTGCGGCGCAACAGCTGCTGGAGCATGTTGTCCGCGATCCGGTCGTTGACGACGACGGCGTCGGCGGGTCGTTCGCCGTCCCGTTCCTCCCACAGCGTGTCCTCGGTGATGACCTCCTCGCCGTACTCCTCTTCGGCGACCTCGTACCCCCAGTCCCGGAACGCGCCCTCGGTGAACTTCATGATGTTGCCCTTATGCACCAACGTCACCGAGTCCCGGTCGTTCTCCAGGGCGTAGTCGATGGCCTCTCGAACCAGGCGTTTGGTCTCGAACTCCGAGATTGGTTTCACGCCGATGCCGACCGGGCCGTCGTGGATGGTGTCGTCGAACCCCATCTCGTCCTCGACGAACGACCGCACCCGTTCCACATCGTCGGTCCCGGGCTCCCACTCGATGCCGGCGTAGACGTCCTCGGTGTTCTCCCGGAAGGTCACCATGTCCATCTCCTCGGGGTTCGACACCGGGGAGGGCACCCCATCGAGGTAGTAGGTCGGTCGCACGTTCGCGAATAGGTCGAGGGTCTGGCGCAACGCCACGTTCAGACTCCGGAATCCGGACCCAACCGGTGTGGTCAACGGGCCCTTGATGGCGACGCGGTGCTCCCGGATGGTGTCGATGGTCTCCGCCGGGAGGTTCTCGTCGTATCGCTGTCGGGCGGACTCCCCGGCGTAGACGCGGAACCAGTTGATCTCGCGGCCGGTTGCGGCTGCCGCGGCACTCAGCACCTCTTGGGCGGCGGGGGCGACGTCCTTCCCGGTGCCATCACCGTAGATGATGGGGATGATCGGGTCCTCGGGGACGTCGAGTTCGCCGGTGTCCTCGTCGGCGAGTTCGATCTGCTGGCCAGTCGCCGGCGGGGTGATGTGCTCGCTGCTCATGTAGGTGGACCCTCGCCCACGCCTGGCATAAGACCTGCCATCGACCGGCGTCGAACGGATGGGTTGAAGTCACCGGCCCCGGCAGCCCGGGGTGTGCAACTCATCGTCCACGGCGGTGCCGGCGGCGCGCCCGACGATCCCGAACCGCGGCAAGCGGTCCTCGACGAGGCCGCCGCGACCGGGGCCGCGGCCGAGACACCACTCGACGCGGTCGAGACCGCCGTCCGCGTCCTCGAGACGGACGAACAGTTCAACGCCGGTGTCGGGGGCGCCCGCCAGTCGGATGGCATCGTCCGGACCGACGCCGGGGTGATGACCGGGGACCGTGCGGTCGGCGCCGCCTGTTCGATGCCGGGTGTCGAACACGCCGTCACCGTCGCCCGCGGCGTCCTCGAACGGACACCGCACATCCTCCTGGCTGGCGACAACGCCGTCGCGTTCGCCGACGACATCGGCGTCGACGTCGACGTCACCCTCACCACGGACCGGTCGACCGAACGGTGGGCCGACCTGGACCCACCGGACGGGTCCCCGCTCGAGCAACTCGAGTGGGTCAGCGACCAGTTCGGTGGCGGTGACGGCGCCCACCGCCCCTGGGATCACGACACGGTCGGTGCGGTCGCCCGGGACGGGGCGGCATTCGCCGCGGCGACCTCCACGGGTGGCCGATGGCTGGCCTTGGCCGGACGGGTCGGGGACGTCCCCCAGGTCGGCTCCGGGTTCTACGCCGCACCGGCGGGCGCCGCCAGCGCCACCGGGGCCGGCGAGGACATCGCCCGCGTCACCCTGTGCCGACGTGCCGTCCAACAGCTCGAAGCCGGCGACGACGCCGAGACGGCGGCGACCACCGCGATCGAGGAGTTCGCGGCGACGACCGACGCGACGGCGGGCATCATCGTCATCGACGACGACGGCGTCGGCGAGGCCTACAACAGCGAAGCGATGCAGACCAGCACCCACGCCCGGTGACGCCAACCCCGAGGTGGAATGCTTTTCCCATCGTCCCGCGAAGGCCACGGTATGTACGGCGACCTCGACGACGATGCCGTGGCGGCTTACCGTGAGGCCGGCGAGATCTTGACGACCGTCTTCGCCGACGCCGTCACCCAGGTCGAACCGGGGACCAGACTGCTGGACGTCGCCGAAGCCGCCGAGGCCCAGATCCGGGAGCTCGGCGGTCGTCCGGCCTTCCCCGTGAACATCAGCCGCGACGAGGAGGCCTCCCACGCCACCCCCGGCATCGACGACGACACAACCTTCGGCGAGGAGATGGTGTGTCTGGACATCGGCGTCCACGTCGACGGCTACATCGCCGACGCGGCGGTCACCATCGACCACACGGGCAACCGGGAGCTCGTCGAGGCCGCCGAGGAAGCGTTGACAGTCGCCGTCGACACCGCCGGTCCCGGCGTCCACACCGGCGAGATCGGCGCCGAGATCGAAGCGGTGATCGATGCCTACGACTATAACCCCGTCGTGAACCTCACCGGGCACGGCCTCGCCCACTGGGACGCCCACACCGGCCCGTCGATCCCGAACCGCGGCGTCGACAGCGGCGTCGAACTCCAGCCCGGGGACGTCGTCGCCATCGAACCGTTCGCGACGACGGGATCCGGGAAGGTCCGCGAGGGGTCGGCCACCGAGATCTACTCCCTCGAGGACGACCGCAACGTCCGGGACCGTCGCGCCCGCCAGCTCCTCGAGACGGTCCGGGAGGAGTACCAGGAACTCCCCTTCGCCGCCCGCTGGCTCGAGGGCTCCCGCACCGAGATGTCACTGCAACGACTCACCCGGTCGGGCGTCCTCACCGACTACCCCGTGCTCAAAGAGGACGACGGCGAACTCGTCAGCCAGGCCGAACACACCCTCATCATCACCGAGGACGGTGTCGAGGTCACGACGGCCGGGCTGTACGACGCGCTCGATCGGTAATCGAACGGGGGTCGGGCGACGACCCCCGAAGAACCCCCAGTGTAACCCCCGCGACGCACCGCGTTCAGGCGTTGTTCATCCGCGTACTCGTCTCGTGACCACAGCGACGACACGTGGCGACCCGGTAGGGCTCCCGGGAGAACGCCGCATTCTCCGGGTCTGCGCTCTCGGTCCGCAACTCGACGTGGACCTCGTGCCGGGTCAGATCCCCGCAGTCGTCGCAGTGTTCGTCCATAGCGTCTGTCGAGGGGGTTGTGTGAGCCACCGGTTGGTGCCTCCAGCACGCGGGTTGGTCGTGGACACTCTTGAATGTGAAGTTCCGAACCGGGGCCGCCACAGACCTCTGTCAGCCACGCGTCGGACGGTCGCGGAGCCAAAGGTTAACCAACTCCCCGGTAACTCCCCGGCATGGACCAGGTGTTCGCGCCGTGGCGCATCGAGTGGGTCGAACGGGAGGGCCCCCCAGCAGAGACCGAGGGGTGTGTCTTCTGTACCCTCCCGGACCAGGACCCCCGCGAAGCCCGGATCGTCGCCCGGAACGATGGGGCCTACGTCATCCTGAACAACTACCCGTACAACCCGGGCCACGTCATGGTCGTGCCGACCACCCACGGCGGGGACTACGCCGGGTTGTCCGACGCCGACCTCCTCGCCCACGCCCACCTGAAACAACGCACCCTCACCGCCTTGGACCGGGCCTTCGACCCGGACGCGTTCAACGCCGGCCTCAACCTCGGCGGCGGCCCAAGCGGCGGATCGGTCACCGACCACGTCCACACCCACATCGTCCCCCGGTGGACCGGGGACACCAACTTCATGCCCGTGATCGCAGACACCAAGGTCATCGTCCAGGCCCTCTCGGACACCTACGATGCCCTCCACGATGCCTTCCTCGCCTTCGATGACGCCGACACCGGCCCCGACGGCGCCGTCACCCTCGGGTGAGCTGCGAGGAGTCACCGTCCAGCACGTCGGTCCCGCCCCACGAACGCATCCCCGTCCATTTTAAGTGCGTGTGCGCCCGCCAATCGAGTACGGACAAATGCCCATCGACGCCAACTTCGAAGAAAACCGCGAGATCGTGGACACCCACGAGGGCCACAACGTCTGGGGACCCGTCGAGGAACCTGAACAACTGGGCATTCATGGCACCCACGTCGCCGTCGACTTCGACATCTGCATCGCCGACGGCGCGTGTCTCGA
>JBDGTJ010000030.1:0-18590 GCA_042216925.1 Halobacteriaceae archaeon | reverse complement strand
TCAGTTGGTTATCGTTTGTGAGGGGGCCTGGATGGCGAATTTCTGCTGAACTTACGCTCTATATTCAGCGGGTTCATTCTGTCAGAATTGAGGGGCTTAACGGAATTTGGGGTGTCACTTCCTCCGATCAGCTAGCATGGGTGGTCAGGTTAATACTTGGCTTGGGGAGATAGTTGGCGTGCGTATGTGAACTTCGTTTTACCATTACGGGGTGAAGAAAGAGAGTTGGTCGCAGGAGATGGCGGGATAGCGGTCAAGCGACGTGAGGTGTGCTCCGCCGTTTCGGAGTCCGATGATGCGTGACTGTGGTGGTTGATCCGCCTGAGAGGCTGTTCCAATCGGTAGCGGGGTGGATGGAGACGTGGGTGCGGTCCGTTCCATGTGAGGTGGATATTAGGGTTTAAGAATAGTACCGGAATGTCGTGCAAACGTTCTTAACGAATGAGCATCTTCCTTAACTTGGAATCGCAGCGGGAAGCGAGGAGCGTTCGATGGGTGATTGGGTTCGGTCTCAATCACTTCCCGAAATATACCCCCGTCTAGAGCCGGTCCGGTAGGAAGCGGCGTTGAAACAGGTGATTTCGGGCGGTGAGGAATCGTACGTGGTTCGAGTGGGTTCGGGCGGAGTTGAACCACCGACCAGGTGCCTGTTCATGCCGCATACCTCGTGGTCGGCCGCCGGCCGAACCACGTTGCCGAGTCCATCCTGCCAGCAGTGCCGATCTCACAAGCCCGGGTAATCGCTGCGGTGCCAGCACCGACCCAACGCCCCAGTGTCACTCGTCCCCCACCTGTTCGACCGGGAGATCAACATCACTAAGGAGACCCTCCAGAGAGAGTCGCGTGAAGACGGGTCCCCACTATGCATCCAATTTCCTTGGAGGGCTGAGCATGGAGATCGATGCATCAGCCGCCACCACGGTCCTCGATTACCTCGATGACGAAGTTACTGTCCAGCCGGTGTGGCGCCATCCAGCAACGGAGATCGCCCGGACCCATGCCGGTTTGCTCGGCTGGGAGTACACCAAAGCCGACATCGAAGACGCCCGACAGGGCGAGGACACGACGTTCGGCAATGCCACGGACATCGCCCGAACCGAGAGCGCATCCTCGAACTCATCGAGACGGTTCAGGCCAACGAACCGGCCTGGACGACGACCATCAGCACGGCGCTGCAGCGGGTGACACCGGACGCCGACCTCTCCGAGCTCACGATCTACCTCAGCATCGGCTACGAGTTCGGCATCGGCCTCGCGGCGGGCGCTGTCATCAACCTCAACACACCACTGTTTTTCGACGACCCCCGCCAACTCCTGTATACACTCATTCACGAAAGCTCACACGTGCTGTATGCCGATCACCACGGCCTGTCCGACCGCATCGGCCCGGACGCCCTCACCACTCCAGCGGGACGACGGCAGGCGTTCCAGATCCTCTTCCAGACCGAGGCCTTCGCGACCTTCACCCCGTTGCACCAGCGACGAGCCGATGGCAAGCTCGGCACCCACGACCATCCCGTCTTTACCGACTACGCCGTCATCACCGACGACGACGCCCTGACGGACCTCGTCGGAGAGTACGACGACTTCCGGGCCGCCCTCCAGCGCGGGGCCGAGATGGCGCCCAACGACGTGCTCGTGAAGACGTTCCAATCACGGCTCCCGTACCGCGTCGGCGCGGCACTACTCCACCGCCTCGAAGACCAGGAGGGCATCGAGGCGGTGCGGACGGCGTTTGCCACACCCCCATCCGAGTTCCTCTCGGCCTACGATTGGGTCCTCGACCCGTATCGCTAGCATGGCCGACGCCACACGGGGGCACACGTCACCGACCGCATGACCCTGACCGCGTTCGATGACGGGCCTCGCCAGGCGGGGCCGGCTGGCCTCGGTGCTCGACGCCGCGGCGCCCGAACGGGGCACATCACGCACCCAACAATAATCTCTTTACGCTAATATATACCTGCCCGGTCATCCCGGTGGTGGGTATGGGAGCTGAGGGCGCCCCCAGACGGGGGATCGTCACCGGCACAGGAACTCCACAACTCACGACGGACGGTCGGCGACTGCTCGCAGCGCTGCAGGCCCGGGGATTCACCGTCGAGCCGGTGCGGTGGGACGACCCGGCGGTGCACTGGGGGAAATACGACTGTCTAATCGTCCGCTCGTGCTGGGAGTATCATACAACCAGGGCGGCGTTCCGGGACTGGATCGACACGGTCGAGCACAGCGATGCCCACGTCCTCAAGGCCCCCGCCGTCCGCCGCTGGACCCTGCACAAGTCCTCCCTCCGGGACCTCCAGCAGCATGAGGTCCCCGTCGTCCCCACGGAGCACATCACCCAAGGGTCGACCGAGGCCCTCGAGACGGTCCTGGAACGGACCGGCTGGAGTGAGGCCGTCGTCGAACCGGCGGTCGGCACCAGCGCCCACGATGTCGGCGGGTCCAGACCCCCGACCCGCCATCGGCGACGCGGTTCCGCGACCAGCGCTCGGACACCGACGTGCTCGTCCACCCGTTCGTGCCGGCGGTCACCGCCGGCGAGTTGTCAATGGTCTTCTTCGGTGGCGAGTTCAATCACGCCTACCGCACCGTCCCCGCCGCGGGCGAGGTCCGGGCGCATCCGGACTTCGGCGGGTCGATCGAGCCCACCGACCCATCGGGACCCCTCCGCGACCAGGCCAGGACGGTGGTGGCCACGGCCGGGACCGTACTCGGCATGGACGCGACGACGTTCGTCTACGCGCGGGTCGACGGGGGCGAACCCGAGGGGGCCTTCGAACTGATGGAACTGGAGATGATCGACCCGTCCCTCGGGCTCTCGACAAGCGAGGGCCCCGTCGACCGGTTCGCCGAGGCGATCGATCGCCGGCTGAACCCGTCCCGAGTGGAGGGTCGGTAGCCATGGGGACCTCCCCGCCGGGATCAGGAGCCGTCGACGACCCCACCCGCCCTGCAGAGGTGCCCCGGATCGGCATCGGCACCTACGATCTCGGGCCCGACGTCTGTACGGCGTCGGTCGCCACGGCACTGGAGGTCGGCTACCGACACGTCGACACGGCCGAGATGTACAACACCGAGGCGGCGGTCGGCCGGGCGATCGACCGTGCCGACGTGCCCCGAGAGGACGTGTTCGTCGCGACGAAGGTCCACTCCCGGAACCTCGCCTACGAGGACGTCCTCGCGGCCGCCGCCGCGAGTCGCGACCGGCTCGGCGTCGAAACGATCGACCTCCTGTACGTCCACTGGCCCATCCGGGCCTACGACCCCGAGGACACCCTCGCCGCCTTCGACGACCTCCACGACCGGGGCCTGATCCGGCACATCGGCGTCTCCAACTTCACCCCGCCACTTCTGGAGGTGGCCATCGACGTCCTGGACGCGCCGTTGGTCGCCCATCAGGTCGAGTGCCACCCGCTCCTCCAGCAGGACCGACTCCGCCGGTACGCCCGCGACCACGGCCACTATCTGGTGGCGTACTCCCCGCTGGCGAAGGGTGCGGTCACCGAGGACCCGGTCATCCGGGACATCGCGGCGGCCAACGATGTGACCGCGGCACAAGTCTCGCTCGCGTGGCTGCTCTCGAAGGACAACGTCGTGGCGATCCCCCGGTCCTCCTCGGCGACCCACATCCAGGAGAACTTCGCGGCGCAGACGGTGGATCTCGACCCGGCGGCGATCGAGCGCATCGATGCCATCGACCGCACCCACCGACAGGTCGACGTCCCCGAGGCGCCCTGGAACGAGTAGCCCGCCAACGGCCACCGCTCACCGGGCGGCCACGTGGTCGAATACCGACCCACCCAGGCCGCGCCTCGGTCCGACCCGAGACGCGGCGTCCCGGGACCGGCCCCGGCACAAAGTACACCACGGGGCTGTCCCAGGCGGCGTCCGGGGACAGGATCTGATGCTGCTCTCGGACATCGATACCGCGTTCCTCCAGGACGACGCCCGCACCGTCGCCCACGACGTCGACGTGCTCCTCCGGGATGGCCGTATCGCCGCGGTCGGCGCGGACCTCGCGGACGCCGCTGAGGGGACGATCGTCGACTGCAGCGACCGCGTGGTGGTGCCCGGCCTGATCAACTGCCACACGCACACGCCGGGACTGCTCACCCGCGGCTGGAGCGACGACGCCACGCTCTTCGACTGGCTCAAGCACACCGAGGACCTGATCGGGGCGGCCGACCGCGAGGTGAAGCGCGCCGCCACTCGGCTGTCGGCCGCCTCGCTGGTCAGGTCCGGGACCACGACGATCAACGACATGTGGAACACCTACCTCGTCGAGGACCTCCTCGACGTCGGCGTCCGGGCGCTGCTGGGCCACGCGATGGCCGAGACCGAATCCACGCCCGAGGACATCGTCGAGCAGGGACTCGCCGCCAACCGCGAGTTCCTGGAGGCCTATGCCGACCACCCGACCGTCCACCCCACGGTCCCGGTCCACTCCGTCTATCGCGGGACCGCCGACCTCATCGAGTCCGCCCACGGCCTCGCGGCGGCCACCGACACCCCGTTTCACGTCCACGTCTCCGAGACGCGGGCGGAGAACGACCGGTGCCGCGAGCACCGGGGGACGACCCCGACGGGCTGGCTCGAGGACCTCGGCGTCCTCGACGACCGATCGGTGCTGGCCCATTGTGTCCACCTGACCGACCGAGACCGCCGGTTGATCGCCGAGCGCGGTGCCGGCGTCGCCCACTGCCCGTCTGCGAACCTCAAGCTCGGGTCGGGGATCGCCGACATCCCCGCCCTGGACGACGCCGCGACCACAGATGGCGTTCCCGTCGGGCTCGGGACCGACGGCGCCGCCTCGAACAACGCCCTGAACCCGATCCGCGAGGGGCGGACGGCGGCGCTGCTGCACAAACGCGAGGACCCGGGGGCGATGACCGCCCAACGGGTGCTGGACATGCTGACCCGCGAGGGTGCGGCCGTCCTCGGGATGGCCGACGAGATCGGGTCGATCGAGGCCGGCAAGCGGGCCGACCTCGTCCTCCTCGACGCCGAGGACCCCACGCTCCGACCCCACTTCGGCGACGAAGGCCTGCGCTCGAATCTCGTCTACAGCTATCACGGACGGGTCGAGGCAACCATCGTCGAGGGCGAGTTCGTCGTCCGGGACGGGCACGTGTTAGCGGAGCTCGAGGAGGCGGTCGAGGCCGTCCAGTCGTTCACCGACCGGGTCCTCGAGGCGGCCGACCGTCCGGGGTGACCCGTGAGTGCCGGGATCGCGGCAGGCGGCATCCCCGACCACGGCCGCCCGCTCGCACTCGGTCCACCACTCGAGTCCACGGGGTGGACGGTCGGCCCCGGACCCGCGTGAGACCGCCGCGCCGACCTGCCTCAAATTCAGTTTTGTAAGAGATATTATCAGATTGGTAATACTTTTGCCGGTGTGGGGCGACGTCGCTCCCATGCACGGCCCCATCCAAGGTATCAGCCGGGGCGAACCGGCGGGGAGCGGCCGACGATGACGGTCGTCGCCTTCGACTTCCGCGGCACGCTCTCGGACTCGGAGATGAAGACACTGCTTGGCGAGCAGTGTGGCGCCGCCGAGGAGATGGGCGAAATCCACGACCGCGCGAGAAACGACGAGATCACCCACGCCCAGAGTTTCCGTCGCCGGTGTGCACTCCTCGAGGGACTGTCCCACGAGCGAGTGCAGGCCGCCTTCGACCGGGTCGAACTCCGCCCGGGCGCAGCCGACCTCATCACGGACCTCCGGGACGCCGGCGTCTCCGTCGCCGTCATCACCAGCGGCTTCGAGCGCGGCGTCGTTACCGCCCTCGAACACGCGGGGGTCGCCGTCGACGCCGCCGTCGCCAACCGCCTCCCCGTCACGGACGGCGAACTCTCCGGCGAGGTCGAGGGCCCGCTCGTCGAGGGGACCAAAGACGACGCCCTGGAGGTACTCACCACGGCCATCGGGGACGGCCCCGAGGACGCGGTCGCCGTCGGTGACGGTGGCAACGACCGCCCGATGTTCGACGTGGCGGGCCTGGCCATCGGGTTCGACCCGAGACCGGACGTCGAGCCCGCCTGTGACGTCGTCGTCACGACGATGGCCGACCTGGCAGACGTCCTCGAACGGGAGAGCATCCTCTGAATACCGGGAGCTGGTCGCCACCTCGCCGAATCCGGGTCCACTCGATCCGGGAGCCGATGGGGGCTGAGCCACGAACGGCCACTGCCTGCACCGGAGTGAACTGAACCGAGGGCGAACACTCGGCGACGGCGGGAATCGCTGGCCGATTGGGGCCCCGAAAATCGGAACCCGCCTACGACGCCCAACGCTGAGAATACATCGGCTCCCAGGCGAAGAAACTGGCTCGTTACAACCGTTCGGAGAACGAATGGGTCGGCCAGGATTTGAACCTGGGGCCTTCGCCATGTGAAGGCGACGTCGTAACCGGACTAGACCACCGACCCGCACCACCGTGTACCGAGTCGCCGACCTTGAATGTTCCCGTCTAGTCGGAACGGTTCCGGTAGGCCTCCAACCGCTGCCGGGCGTCCATCACCCGCTCCCGGGCCTCGCCCTCCAGGCGCTGTTCGAGCTCGGCGAGGTCGTTCTGCAGTTGTTCGACGCGCCCGGGTTCGGGCTCCTCCTCGCCGCCGCGCCCGGTCAGGTCGTTGACACGGTCCTGGAGGCCCTCGATCTCCTCGCGGACGCCTTGTTTGGCGGTCTCGGCTGCTCGACCCAGGTAGTAGCGTGCATCCTCGAAGTTCCGGTTCATATCCGGTAGCAGGCGCGCTGCCAGTATATGGCTTGTGGCAGCTCCCAGGCCCCGGGATTAGTACGTCGGGGACTCCTCGGGAACGTCCTCGCGCTGGTTGGCGAGTCGCGCCACCGCGAACAACAGATCCGACAACCGGTTCACGTACACCTGGACCGTCTCGTCCACCTCGTCCTCGGCCGCCAACGCGACGATGCGGCGTTCCGCGCGGCGACACACCGTCCTCGCGTGGTGTAACCGCGCACCGGCATCGCCCCCACCGGGGAGGATGAACGCCTCCAACGGTTCGAGTTCCTCGTCGTGGTCGTCCATCCAGTCCTCCAGGGTCTCGACGTGGTCTGACCCGACCGTCGGCGTGTCCCCACCGGGGTCGGGGTTGGCGAGCTGGGCGCCGATGATGTGGAGGTGGTTCTGGACTGCGTGTAACTGGTCGTCGATGTCCGCATACCCCGTGGGGCGGGCCCGGCCGATCAGGGCGTTGAGTTCGTCGACGGTACCGCTTGCCTCGATGCGGGGACTGGCCTTCGAGACGCGGGACCGATCGAGGAGGTCGGTGTCCCCATCGTCGCCGCGGCCGGTGTACAGGGTCATGGAGCCACCAGCGTGGTTTCGATGTACTCGAGGATGCGATCGCTTTCGGCCATGGTCACGCCCCGCGCCTCGTCGACGAGCACCGGCACCTGGCGCTGCCCGCTCACCCGCTTGACCTCGTCGCGCTCGCTGTGGCGTGCGGGCACCCACACCGTCTCGTAGTCCAGACCCGCGTCGTCGAGGGCGTCGCTCACCCGTTCGCAGTACGGACACCCATCGAGGGCGTACAGTGTCAGTCCCATACGCCAGTAGTGGGTGCCCGTGGTGAAAGGTGTTGGTGGGCCGGGGACGAAGGGGCCGTAATCCGTAACCGCCTCGCGGGCCTGCCCCCACCATCGGCGAGTCGGAGCTGGGTCTCGCGGAGGGCGTCTCGATCGCGTTGGGTGGGATGATCGGTGGCGGCATCTTCGCGGTCCTGGGCGTGGTCGCCCAGATCACGCAGGCCGCCACGTGGGCCGCCTTCGTCCTCGCCGGCATCGTCGCACTGTGTGCGGCGTGCTCGTTCAACACGTTGAACCGACTCAGCGACGGAACGGGTGGGTCGGTCACCTACGTCCAGGCGTTCACCGGGAACGCGACACTGGCCGGCATGACCGGGTGGATGCTGCTCGTCGGGTACGTCGGATCGATGGCGATGTACGCCTACGCCTTCGGCAGCTTCGCCGTCGGCCTCGCCGTAATCCCCGAGCCGTCGGCACCGTTCCGCTACGGCCCGTGGTCTCGGTGCTCGCGATCGCCGGGTTCGTCGCGTTGAACCTCCTCGGGGCGCGGGCGACCGGCGCGACCGAGAACCTCCTCGTCGGTGGGAAGGTCGCGATCCTCCTGGTCATGGGCGTCGGCGGCCTGTGGTATGGCGCAACCCACGACGAACTCGAGTACGGGATCGCCGCGGTGACCGACCTCTCGCTGGCGCCGATCATGGCCGCCGCCGTCTCCTTCGTCGCCTTCCAGGGCTGGCAACTCCTGTACTACGACCAGGAACGGATCACCGACCCCGTCGCCACCATCCGGAACGCGGTGTACATCGCCATCCCGGCGGCGGTCGCGTTGTACGTCGTCGTCGCCATCACCACGCTGAGCCTCGCCCCGTCGAGTATCATCCGGACCCATCCGGAACGGGCGTTGGCCGTCGCCGCCGACCCGTTCCTTCCGTACGGGTACGTCATCATCAGTCTCGCCGCCATCCTCTCGACGGGGAGTGCCATCAACGCGACCCTGTTCTCGAGTGGGTACTTCGCGAAGGGGTTGCTGAGCGAGGACTTCCTGCCCGACCGCGTGGGCGACGCCTCCACCAGCGGCATCCCCTACCGCACGGTGCTCCTGTTCGGCGTCGTCACCGCCGGGTTCACCATCTACGGCAGCCTCGGCGCCATCACGAGCTTCGCCTCGCTGTCGTTCATCATCGTCTTCGGCGGGATGAGCGCGCTCGCCCTGACCCACCGCCACCGCGAGGACGTCACCGGTGTGATCCCCGGTGTCGGGGTCGCCGGCGCCAGCCTCTTTTTCGGGTTGTTGTTACTGCACCTCTACCGCGCCGAACCCCAGACCCTGGTCGCGGTGCTGGGGATCGGGGCCGTCGTCGTCACCGCGGAGGTGCTGTACTTCGAACGGGCGGTCATCGAACGCGAGGTCGACCACATCGAAGACCGCCTCACTGACTAGTCACGCCCGCCAGTACCACACCACCGTCAGTCCGGCGAGCACGGTGAGGCCGCCGAGGAAGAACAACACACCTGGCGGCAGTGCCCCCACGGACTCGATGATCCCGGGTGCCGGGGTCGTGGTCGTCGTCGTTGTCGTGGTCGTGGTCTGGGTCATCGTGACCGTCCGATCGACGGTCGTCGTGGTGGGTTCGCCCGGTGTCCCGACCCGTGTCGGGCCGGCACCGAGGGTTTCGACGAGGGTGTTGACCGCGACGCTCACCACGGCCAGGACCGCCACCGCACCGAGCAACGACCGGACCACGTCGAACACCGATGCCGTCGTGTCCTCGTCACCGGCAACGACGACGACGCTGCTGTCCGTTGGCGCGTACACCTTCATCTCCGAGCCCCGCTCGCTGTACCAGGTGTCGGCCACCTCGACGAGGCCTGCGTCCTGTAACTTCTCGAGGTGGTACCGGGTGTTCTGCAGGGACGTGTCCACGGCGTCTGCCAGCTCGGAGGCGGGACGGGGCTCGTCGTACACGGCAGCCAGCAGCTCGCGGGCGGTTCCCGCGGACAGCGCCTCGAAGACCTCGTCGGCGGCCTCGCCATCGATCTCCAGGAGCCGCGGCTCGCCATCACCGACCTCGACCGGGGACCGGATCGGGAACAGGGGACCCATCCACCGGCCTTCACGGGTCGGCCGGCATAGCCCTTCGGGTCCGGGGCATACCTCTTTCACGGGGGCCGCCGACGACGTCGCCATGGACGCGTCCACAGCGGGCGGCGGTCTCGACGTCGGCGAACCGAGTGAGGAGTGGCGACGGTACCAGGGCGCCCCCACCGGTACCGACCTGGAGTGTCGTGGCTGGCGCCAGGAGGCGGCGTTCCGCCTGTTGAACAATAACCTCGATCCCGCGGTCGCTGAACGGCCCGAGGACCTCGTCGTCTACGGCGGCACCGGTCGTGCCGCCCGGTCCTGGGACGCCTACGACACCATCCTCGAGGAGTTACGCGCCCTGGGCGACGAGGAGACCCTGCTGGTCCAGTCGGGGAAGCCCGTCGGCGTCTTCGAGACCCACGACCGCGCTCCCCGCGTGTTGATCGCGAACTCCAATTTAGTCGGGCACTGGGACGACTGGGAGCACTTCCACGAACTCGAGGCCGCGGGCAAGATCATGTACGGGCAGATGACGGCGGGGTCCTGGGCCTACATTGGCACCCAGGGCATCATCCAGGGCACCTTCGAGACGTTGGCCGAACTCGCCCGCCAGGAGTACGACGGCGACCTCCGCGGACAGATCGTCGCGACCGGCGGCCTCGGCGGCATGGGCGGCGCCCAACCCTTGGCGGTGACGATGAACCACGGCGTCTGCATCGCCGCCGAGGTCGACGAACACCGGATCGACCGCCGCATCGACACGGGGTACTGCCAGGAGAAAGTCGAGGACGTCGACGAGGCCATCGACCGAGCGCGGGCCGCCGCCGACGCCGGCGAGGCCTACAGCGTCGGTGTCCACGTCAACGCCGCCGACATGCTCGAACGGTTCCTCGACCGCGGGTTCGTCCCGGACGTCGTCACCGATCAGACCAGTGCCCACGACGAACTCGAGGGCTACTACCCGAGCGGGTACACCGTCGAGGAAGCCGACGAACTCCGGGCCGAGGACCCGGACGCCTACGTCGAGGCCGCCATGGACACGATGGAACGCCACGTCGACGCCATCCTCGGCTTACAGGACCGCGGCGCCACCGCCTTCGAGTACGGGAACAACATCCGCGGCCAGGTCAAATCCCACCGCGGCCGCGAGGACGCCTTCGACTACCCCGGGTTCGTCCCCGCCTACATCCGCCCGCAGTTCTGCCGGGGTCGCGGCCCGTTCCGCTGGCTCGCCCTCAGCGGCGACCCGGCTGACATCCACCGCACCGACGAGGCGGTCCTGGAGCTGTTCCCCGAGAAAGACGGGTTACACCGCTGGATCGAGTTGGCCCAGGACCAGGTCCAGTTCCAGGGCCTGCCCAGCCGCGTCTGTTGGTTGGGGTACCGCGCCGAAGACGACCCCGACCGCCTCACCGAACGCGCCCGATTCGCGTTACGGATCAACGAGTTAGTCGCCGCAGACGAGATCACCGCCCCGATCGTCGTCACCCGCGACCACCTCGACGCGGGCAGCGTCGCCAGCCCCAACCGCGAGACCGAAGCCATGAAAGACGGGACCGACGCGATCGCGGACTGGCCCATCCTCAACGCCTTGCTGAACTGTGCGGCCGGCGCGGATATCGTCAGCGTCCACGATGGCGGGGGCGTCGGCATCGGAAACGCGATCCACGCCAACAATCACGTCGTCCTCGACGGGACCGACCGCGCCGCCGAGACGGCCAAACGCGTGTTCACCACCGACCCGGGCCTCGGTGTGGTCCGCCACGCCGACGCCGGGTACGAGGACGCCCTCGAGGAAGCGGCGGTTTCCGGGGTACAGCTCCCGAGTGAAGACATCTGAACATTAGTCGTTGTGCCTCCCGATGGCGGTGATTCGTGGCCCGACCAGAGTAGGGCCCGGGACCGGTCGGTGACCGCAGCCGGGGTACAGGCCCGACAACCCACGTGGTGACGACGCCCAGCGCCCTGGGTACAGGTGGTGACCGTTCGACGCTGGCACTCGGTTCTCCGGATCCGATCGGGTCGGCCGTCGACCGACCCGGGGCGGCCACCGGCTCCTCGAACCTATCGTTTAACCTGCTGACGGGTGATGGTCGCCCAGAGGCTATGACCGTCAACGAAAGCCAGGGCGGGCTCGACGCGTCGGTGAGCTCCCCCACACCGGATTCCGGCGTCCAGGCACTCCTTCGAGAGTGGGGCTCCGGGGTCGAACCGCATCGACGTGGGACTTCCACACGCGCTGTCGAGGAGTGTCCAGGGATCACGACGATGGGTGGGGTCGATCCCCGATGACCCTGACCCCCGCATCGGCGTGGACCGGTCCGTCGGAGGACCCGGTCGACGAACAGTTCGGCGACGCCATTACGCCGACCTCCGTCAGTGACGCCGAGGCATTCGACGCGGTCCTCGTCGGCGAACCCTACGATGGCGCCGTCATCAGTCGCGGTGGCGCCGCAGAAGCGCCGGCGGCACTCCGGTCCGAGCTCGCGGCGTTGAAGACCCATCTCTTCGATCGTGGCCCGCTCCAGAGCATCGCGGACCTGGGGGACATCACCATCCCGGAGGGATCGACCCGCACCGTCCAGGACACCCTCCAGGAGACGACCGAGACCATCCATGCCCTGGATGTCCTCCCCGTGTTCCTCGGTGGGGATAACTCGGTGACGTACCCCAACGTCACCCCGCTCCTCGACGGTGGGTCGGTCGCCGTACTGAGCTTCGATGCCCACCTCGACTGCCGAACCGTCCAGGCGCAACCGACGAGTGGCACGCCCTACCGCCAGCTGTTCGCGGATGGGTTGGCCACACTCCAGGTGCTTGGTGCCCGTCACTTCGAGACCAGCACCGACTACCACGACTATCTCGACGAGCAGGGTGGCGGCGCCACCACCGCCCATCGCGTTGCCCGGCACCCGAACGCGGCGGTCGAGGCGATACTCGAGGACGTCGCCGCCGACACGGTCTACGTCAGCGTCGACGTCGACGTCCTCGATGCGGCCGCCGCCCCCGGCGTCAGCGCCCCGACCCCGGGTGGGGTGCCGACCCACGCCCTCTTCGAGGCGGTGCGGACCGCCGCCGCAGACGACCGCGTCGCCGGCCTCGAGGTCGTCGAGTGTGCCCCACCGTTGGACGAGGGTGGTCGCACTGTCGCCGCCGCGGCACGCGTCGTCGCCCACCTGCTCGGAGGTGCACTCCCGTGACAGCACTCGACGCTGTCGTCTACGACGCCGCCGAACTCGTCGTCGGCTCCGTCGAGGACCGTCCCCAGGGACGGCCCCACGGCCCGGAGGCAATCCTCGAGCGATACGAGGACGGCGCCCTCGCCATCGTCGACGGCGATGTCGCCGCCGTCGGCCCCACCGAGGCGGTCACTGCCGAGTACCCACCGGAGAACGCAGCCACCGCCATCGATACGACCGGCCAGACCGTCCTCCCTGGCTTCGTCGATCCCCACACCCACGCCGTGTTCGCAGGCGATCGCTCCGACGAGTACGCAGCGAAGCTCCGGGGGAAGACCTACCAGGAGATCCTCGCCGAGGGCGGCGGCATCCTCCGGACCGTGGCGGCGGTCAGGGACGCCAGTGAAGAGACCTTGGTCGCGAACCTCCGGGCCCAGTTGGACGTGATGCTCGCCCACGGCACCACCACCGCCGAGGTCAAATCCGGGTACGGCCTCGACGTCGACACCGAAGAGAAACTGTTGGCCGCCATCGACACGGCCCGCCGGGACCACCCGGTCGACGTGGTCCCCACGTTCCTCGGTGCCCACGCCGTCCCCGAGGACTCAGACGCGGACGAGTACGTCGATCACGTCGTCGACGACCAGCTCCCCGCCGTCGCCGACCAGGGCATCGCGGAGTTCTGTGACGTGTTCTGTGACGCCGGCGCGTTCAGCGTCGAGCAGTCCCGGCGGGTCCTCGAGGCCGGCCTGGACTACGGGTTGGCGCCCAAGGTCCACGCCGACGAGTTCGAACGACTCGGCGCCAGCCAACTCGCCGCCGACGTCGACGCCACCAGTGCCGACCACCTCCTCAAGTCGACGCCGGAGGATCTGGGTGCCCTCCTCGAGGCAGGTGTCACCCCCGTCCTCCTCCCGGGCACCGCGTTCGGGCTCGGTGGCGAGTACGCCGACGCCCGCACCATCCTCGACCGGGGCGGACCCGCCGCGCTGGCCACCGACTTCAACCCGAACTGTCACACGCGGTCGATGAGCTTCGCCATCGCCTTGGCGTGTACCGGCATGGCGATGACACCGGCAGAGGCGCTCATCGGTGCCACCCATGCCGGAGCCCAGGCCATCGACCGAACCGACGGGGTCGGCACGCTCCGCGTCGGCGCCCCCGGGGACGTCATCGTCGTAGACGGGCCGACCCACGTCCACATCCCCTACACCCCCGGGGAGAATCTGGTCACCACCGTCCTCAAGGGAGGCGACCCTGTCCATGGCTGACCCCATCACCCTCGACGGCGAGTCACTGACCCCCGGCGACGTCCTCGCCGTCGCCCGCCACGGCCACCCCGTGACCATCGCGGATGCCGCCCGGGACCGCGTCCAGACCGCCCGAGACCGCGTCCTCGATATCCTCGAGTGCGGCGACCCCGTCTACGGGTTGAACACCGGGATCGGCGACCTCGTCGACACCCGCATCCCCCGCGAGGATATCGAGACCCTCCAGACCAACTTGCTCCGCAGTCACGCCACCGGCAGCGGCGACCCCCTGGACCGCGAGGCGGTGCGGGCGATGCTCGTCACCCGGATCAACGCCTTCCTCACGGGGCACTCCGGCGTCCGCGAACGCCTCGTCGACACCCTGGCCGCCATGCTCAACGAGGGCGTCCATCCCGTCGTCCGATCACGCGGCAGTCTGGGCGCCAGTGGGGACCTCGCGCCGCTTGCTCACCTCGCGTTGGTCCTGATCGGTGAAGGCGAGGCCGTCGTCGAGCCACCGGCTGGCGGCGACGGCGACCGTCGCTCGGGTGCGGCGGCCCTCCAGGCGATCGGCCGGGAGCCCCTGTCGTTGGCACCGAAAGAGGGGATCGCGTTGATCAACGGCACCCAACTCACTGTTGGGTTGGCCGCACTCGTGGTCCGCGACGCCGAACGCCTCCTCCAGGCCGCCGACACCGCCGGTGCGCTCACCACCGAGGTCACGTACAGCACCACCGCGAACTGCGATCCCCAACTCCAGGCGGTCCGCCCCCACCCGGGGCAAGCCAGGAGCGCGGCGAACGTCCGCGCGCTGACCGCGGGCTCGACGGTCGTCGAGTCCCACCGGAACTGCGACCGCGTCCAGGACGCCTACGCCATCCGGTGTCTCCCCCAGGTCCACGGCGCCATCCGCGACGCCGTCGCCCATCTCCGGGACGCAGTCGAGACCGAGTTGAACAGTGCGACGGACAACCCCCTGGTCTTCGATGCCGACGCCGTCGACGACCGCGCCAGTGGCACCGCAGACGCCGCGGTCCTCTCCGGGGGCAACTTCCACGGGGAACCACTGGCACTGCGATTGGATTATCTGGTGTCCGCGCTCACCGAACTCGGCGCCATCAGCGAACGCCGCACCGACCGCCTGCTCAATCCCCACGTCCAGGAGGACCACCTCCCCGCGTACCTCGCCCGCAACCCCGGCATCGAATCCGGGTTGATGATCGCCCAGTACACCGCCGCCGCCCTCCTGAACGAGTGCCGGGGCCGCCACGGGCCGAGCACGGACAACACCCCGGTCAGTGGCGGACAGGAAGACCACGTCAGCATGAGCGCCACCTCGGCGTTCCACGCCCGGGACACCGTCGCAGACGTCGAACGCATCGTCGCCGTCGAACTCCTGTGTGGCACCGAGGCCAGTCGCTACCTCGACGACGACCTCCGTCTGGGCGAGGGGACTGGCACCACACGGGACCTGGTCCGCGAGGTCGTCCCCCCACTCGAGGGCGACCGACCGCTGCACGGGGACATCGATGCCGTCGCGGCACTGGTCCACGACGCCGTCCTTGCAGACGCCCTTGCCGACCTCGACGTCGCCTGACACCCGAAGACCTACCCGGATCCGGATCCCAGTCCCCGGATATGCCCTCGCGTGACCGCCTCGCCAAGCACGGGCTGATCGGCGGGGTCGCCCTCCTCGTCGCCGGGTATGCCACGATGACCGTCTTCTGGTATGGCTACCAGCAGGCCAACCCCGCAATCGGCACCGTCTCGACCAGTCCCGGCTTCCTCGTCCTCAACGCGGTCCTGTTCGTCACCGGGATCGCCGCCGCCTACACCGCCTTCGCCAGGGGTCTCACGGACTGACCGTCGCCAGACAGTCCTCGATCGACGTGAGGACCGCGCGTTCGAGGTCGGTGCCGACGAAACTCGGGCACGGATTCAGGTCCACGGCGTACCACCCGTCCGGCGTGTGGAGGACGTCGACGCCGATGCCTCGCATGTCGAGGTGAGAGAGCAGTGTCGTGATCCGATCGACGATGGTCGGGTCGGGGTCGGTGGTGCCGACGATGCGTTTCTCGTCCCAGGGCTTCGAGGTCGCCCGGACGACGGCGGCCTCGTAGTCGTCGCCGGTGTCGACGACGTAGTACTTGAAATCGATCGGGTCGGCGGCCAACAGCTCCTCATAGATGTCGCCCTCACCCCCGCGTTCCGGGGGACCACTCCAATGATAGCGGCCCTTCGCCACGTACTCGCCAGCTGGTTTGGTTCGGCCGGCGGCAGGCACGTCGAATCCGACGCCCTCGAGGAGACACAGTTGGGAGAATCGCGTTGCAGCCGCGATGACGCCAGTCGGACTGTTCCAGGTGGTCACGCCGAGGTCGGCAGCGCTTCGCAAGGAGGCGATCGACGCCGGGCGGGTGCGTTTGCTGACGAACAGGGATAACTCCGCCAGTGTCGACCGCGGGACGACCGTCTCGGGGTCGAGAAACGAGACCGTATGCCCCCGCTCGGCGAGGCGATCCCCGATCTCCGAGAAGAACGGGTGCCCTGCTTCGACGGTGATCCCGATGTGACCGGTCTCCGCCATTGAGGGTGGGTTCGGACCGCCCGGTGAAGAACACCTGGTGTCCTCACGCATCGATACGTGCCTCGATGGGTTGGGTGTGGAGTTACTCGATTTCGATGCGGTGGGCGGGTTTTGGTTCGGCCTTCGGGAGGGTGATGGTCAACACCCCGTTTTTCAAGCGGGCGGAGACGTCCTCGGCGGCGACCTCTTCTGGCAGCCGGATCGACCGGTCGACCGATCGGTGACTGCGTTCGCGGTGGAGGTAGTGGTCGTCCATCTCCTCGCGGTCCTCGCCTTGATCGGCCTCGATGTGGAGGGTGTGATCCGAGACGCGGATCTCGACGTCGTCACGCTCGAAGCCGGGGAGGTCGACGGTGGCGACGAACTCGTCGTCGTGTTCGACGAGGTCGATGGCCATCGACTGGAACTGGGAGCGCCACATCGCGAACGGGCGGTCGGCATCCCACATGCGGGAGGCGTCGTCGAACTGCCGGCTCATGCGGTCGAATAACTGTTCTAACTCGTCGAAGGGGTTGCTGCGTTCACTCATTTGCTGTCCCGTAGTGAGTAGGGGCGGGCAGGCGATATACTGGACGGACGATTATCACATTGCGGGAATCACGGACTGAGGTCGAGGCTGACGTCGTCGACGAAGTACGTGAGTTGGGTCTCCCAGACTGCGGAGATGCCGACCGCAAGGTACAGCGTGTCGGTGTCGAGTTGCGGCGTCTCCCAGGTGAAGGCGTACTCCTCCCAGCCGTCGGCGCGGTTCAGCGGTTCGCGCAGGCCGCCGATGGCGGTGTCATCGGTCGTGGAGTTCGTGTTCGGTTGCGGGAACGACGTCTCGGCGGTCGGGGCGTCGGGCCCGAGAGACATGACGAGGTGGGCGAGCGTGTTGAAACTCTCGGAGTGACTCCAGGCCTGGGCGGAGACGGCCGCGGTGTAGGCGGTGTCGGCACTGATGGCGACGGGACGAACGATCCAGATGGTGCCGTCGTCCTGTCGTCCATCGAGGACGTATTTGACGCTCTTCCCGCCACCGACGGCGTGGGCGGTGTCGGTGGTGATCGACCACTGCACCGGCTGGCCGGGGTTGTTCGGGTCCTCGGGGACGTCGGCGCCGGTGTCCCAGTCGCCGAGCCCGGATTCGAAGCTGTCGGTGAACCTCGTGTCCGCACTGGTGTTGCCGAGGCAGCCGGCGACGGCGAGGGCACTGCCGGTGGTGAGGGCGGCGAGGACCTGGCGACGCCGCCAGGACGTGGTGGCTGGAGGAGCCATACCCGAGAGTCGATGGGGGTAGTCGTATAACGTGGGCCCCGTTCTCCCTGGGTGAGAACGGTCAGGGATCGCGGAGCGGTGTCGCCGAGAGCGTCGCGGAGCCGTCGACATGGGCGTCGATGGTGAGGTCGCTGCCGAAGGCCGCGAGGACCTCGCGGTTGGTGTGGACGTGATCGGTGATCGCGGGGATGTGGACGGTGCCACCACCCAGCGCGAGGGCGACCATGAGTTGGTCGGCCATGAACCGGTCGACGGCCGCGGTCCCCTCGTGGAACGCAAGGAAGCGGTCGACGGCGTCGTCGGCGATGGTCTCGGCGGGCGCCCCGCGTTCGCCGAGGGCGTCGAATCCCGCGACGGTGTCGGCGTGCTCCGCGCACAGCAACAGGGCCGAACCCGGTGACCGGGTCGGGACCGAGTCGACGGCTTCGATCGAGGCGGGGATGCCGGCATCGGCCACCGCGTCGGCGGCCTGGGTGGCCTGGCGGTCCGCGACCTCGGCGTCGGTCAACGATTCGGCGGCCTTCGAGTGACATCCTCCCCGTCGTAAACGACGGGGCTTCCCGTACCGCAGGTGGGATATTTGCCGGTCTACGACACGACTTGCTCTCTCGTGCGAAACGTCCCGCTGTCGCGGTCGAACAAGCGTGTCGATGGCTGTGCCACACAGCCGTTACTCCTATCCT
>JBDGTJ010000046.1:16795-18688 GCA_042216925.1 Halobacteriaceae archaeon | reverse complement strand
CTCGAGGAGGTGGATCGATGAGGCGACGGGCGCAGTCGAACCTGATCGCGGTGGTAGTGGCCCTCGTCCTGGTGACCGCGGCCATCGGCGTGGCGTTGGCGGTCGCGGGCACCCCGTTCAGGGGAGACCGCGTGTCCCCGGTCGACCGCAGAGTCGCGGCCGACGTCGCCTCGACGCTCCTCGCCGCCGACAGTCCCGTGACCCGGCGGCACCTGGTCCTCAACCGGTCGGCCCTCGCGAGTCTGGACGCCGCGACCGTGCGGGCACTGACCGGGCTCCCCGACGAGATCGGGGTAACGGTGGCGTTTGAGGGGCGGTCACTCATCGAGGCCGGGACAGGCAACGAGGGCGCGACCGTGCGCCGCGTGGTGACGGTCACCACCTGGACCTGGGAGCGGTCGACGCCGGCGTTCGCGAACACCTCGGCGCTCACCCTGTCACCGGCACCGCGGGTCCGCATTGGGTTCAACACCTCGGCTACCACGATCGAGACGGTGCGGGTCGACGGGCGCGTGGTCTTACACGACCCGGATGGCCTCACCGGGCAGGTGACACTGCGGCTCCCCCGGACCGAGAGTGTGAACATCTCCTTCACGGCGACGGGGGAGCTCGACGAGGGTGCCGTTTGGATCGCGGTACCGACCGTCGAGACCGAGACCGGCGTCCTGGCGGTGACCGTGGATGGCTGACCGTGGCCAGGTGTCGACGACGCTGTTGGAGGCGGCGATCGCGGCGATGTTGATCTTCTCGATTACGGCCCTGGTCGTCCTCGCCACCGAGCCCGCCACCACCGGTGTCCGGGAGGCCCAGTTGGGTCGGTACGCCGACGACCTCGGGACGCTGCTCGCCGATGGCGGCGACACCACCAGCCTCGCGACCGTCCTGGGGTCCCGGCAGACGTTCAGCCGATACCGGGATCGGATCGCAGACCGGGTGCGGGCGGCGCTGCCCGCGACCCTGTTCTACCGGATCGAGACGGCCTACGGCCCCATCGGGAATCCCCGGCCCGCCGGGGTGCCGACCGGGGTGGCGACGGTGCAGACGACCAACGGCAGCGTGACCATCTGGGTGTGGGCGTCGTGAGGCGTCGCGCCCAGCTCGTCGTCCTCGCGGGTGCGGTGGTGGCGGTCGCGTTGGTGCCGGTCCTGGTCGCCGGCCTCCAGGTCGGCGCGACCGCCCCAGAACCCCCGCGGACCGTCACCGTCAGCGACGTCCGTCGCGGGGTCGCCACGGCATTGGCCACCCATGCCCCACGCACCCGGGCGTATGCGTGGGATCGACGCGTGGCCGCCGTGGCGGCGCTCAAACACGCCCTCGAACCGGGGTTGGCCCGGGTCGGCGCCGACACCGCGGGCGTGATCCGAGACCTGGAGTACGTGGCCCCGCCAGCGATCACCTGTCCCGGGGGCCCGGCCCGCCGGTTCGGTGCGTGTGCGGTCATCGACGGGGTCGTGGTCCAGAACCGGGGTGGGACCGTCCACGTCGTCGCGATCGCGGTGCGGGTCACGATCCTCGGTCCCGATGGGCGGGTGGCCGCGACCGTCGTGGTCCGCCCGCCGACCCGGGTCATCGGCGGGTGACGGTCACCCGGCGACAACGAGGCCCGCGTCGAGGGCGTGGTCTTTGAGGGACTGCATCCCCTCCCGGGCGGCGGTCCGTGTGGGGTAGGCGCGGGCGCTCTCGGCGACGGTGTCCCCGCGTTGGTCGACGAGGCGCCACCGCCACCCGGTGTCGCCCTCGTGGAGTTCGAAGGACGCGGTCTCGATCTCGAGGATGCTGGCGGCCTCGATCAACTCTCGGATGCGGTCGATGGCCTCGGTGGCGGCGTCCCGATTCGCGTAGGTGGCGGTGCTGACCGCGCGTTGGTCGCCGTCCTCGTCGATGAGTCGCCAC